>JBNKPX010000030.1:0-35861 GCA_050295575.1 Gammaproteobacteria bacterium
ATAGGAGCAACTGCGCGGAAAAGATCACCCATCTGGCATCCAATCGCATTTGACATCATGCCTCCGAAACTAAAACCGGTTGCAAAAACACGTGAATTATCAATGCATAGACCACCCTTGAGTTGATCAACCATAGAGCGAATTAAGTGGATATCTCGATCATCGTAGTTAGCCCATCCAGCATCAAGCCCATTGGGTGCTACATAAATTGCGGAATCACCGTAGAGTTTCTGTAGGCCATAAAAAGCACCTTCGCCATCATACACATCGCTAGCCTGTCCACCTCGCCAATGTAAGCCGACAATTAAGCTATGCGCCATATTGGGGTCATAGTTAACGGGAAGTCGCAGCAGAAACTCACGTGTTGTACCATCAGAGTCCAGGGTAAACTTGCCATCATTAAATTTGGCAGATGCGCCACATCCATTGCTGAGTGTTTCTGTTGAAGCTGATACTTCACTACTCAATTCGACTGCACCGATGTCACATACACCACTATCACGTGAATTACCACGTTGATCAACCGATAAACAGTTTGTACCTGCACCAATTAATGGGCTATTTAATGCAGGCAGCATTGTTTGGGTCGACCCTCCATTATCAGCCGGAGCAGCAAGTAGTGGATCGGATGTGATGACATTCTCGTTGATGCAACTTACAGTTGATCCAACAGATGAATACTGCAGTAGATTATGCCCTGAATTACTTTCAGGATCGCTGCAGAATCCCTGCGACGTATGTGACACCAAAACGGTATTGTTTAGCACAAATTTACTACCAAACAGAATTGAGTTCGCATTGTCATTATCGGCAAAAGTCACATTGTTAAAATGAACACTTGTCGCTTGATGACCTACATCTTCGCCCCATCCAACGTGTTGGATTGCAGCACCGACACCACCTGCACTATTGCCATAAAAGGTGCTGTTATTAACATTACATTCACCATAACAATCCATATAAAGTGCACCACCATTTCCTTCGGTAGTTGTATTAGATAAGAAGCTCGAACCTGTAATGTTAATTGCTCCCGGTTTGGTAATAGTACTGCCTTGATAAGAACTATCTGTCGGTCCAATACTTACACGTCCAGCGCCGCCAGTACTCTTAGCGCTATTGCCTTCAAAAGTGGACTCTTTAATAATAATTTTATCCAGTGCATACGCCCACAGCCAAACCGCACCGCCGCCGTTATCACTGGAATTATTCTTAAATGTCGTACCGCATAGAGAGATAGTACCGCCATCAGGAGAGTCTAGCGCTGCACCGTCAGTAGTTATTGCTCCACCCACTCCAAATTCATTACTGATTGGGCGTTGGGGGGCACTATTGTTTGTAAATGTTGAGTTTACAATGGTAATTCCAGACAACATGCCAAGAACTGCACCGCCGTACCATGAAGTATTACCGGTAAATTTGCTATCTATGATAGTTAGCTCAGCAGCACTGCCAACGAATACAGCACCACCGCCACCACTCTGATTATCACTTAATGTACTATTGATAATTTCAAGCTTTGACAGATAGCCACCAACAACAGCCCCTCCGCTATAGTCGTTAGGAGACTCACCATCAGGTGGTACGGAATGACCGTTTTTTAATATCAGGTTTCGTAATGATAACGAACGCGATGATTCAAGTTTAAAAATACGATTATTATTACCGCCATCAAGTGTAACGGTACCACCCCCATCAATAACGGTAAGCGTGCTAGAACTTATCGGAATTTCTGAGGTAACTGGAATAGACTTATTGCCACCACAATTAAAAGTAATGTAACCCCCATCAACAACCGCCCAGCTCAGAGCTTCACTGGTACAACTTTCTGCAGTTCCGTTACCAACAACATGCTGAGTAAGTGAGCTAGTATCCCATTCAACAGGGGTATCACAACTTGTTGTATTTGTTGTAGTGCCCGTACCCGTGTCAACCGGGTCACTGCCATCAGCCACTTCGCCACCAATGGAAAAATCATCGGCATAAAAACTGATGCTGTCGTCTGATGATTCGATAATGAAATGCTCAAAAGCTGTTCCGCTCTGCGTGTAGAATCCTTTAAGCAAGCTCCATTTGTCGGCGCTTGCGGTAATCGTATCGACATTGGTATATTCGTTATAGCTGCTGCTGTCGCTGTCATCGACGCGTTTGGCGGTTAGTTTAATAACGCTGTCAGGAGAACCTTCTGGCAATTTTACCCAGACCGCCACTTCATATTCATTACCATCGGTAAGCTTGCCCACATTGAAGGTCAGACCATTCCAGAAGGCCGTTCTATTGGTAATATAGGCACTGGCGGAACCACCATGTTTAACCGAAGTGGAGCGGGAAATTTCACCTGCAGTTGTGCCCCAGTTGGTCAGATTGTCTTCAACATCACCATTAACGGCAAAGTTATTGGCAGGAACCTGATAGTCAGGTGTCGTATCCACCGGCGTCACCATAAACTGCACACTGCTATCATCGCTGAGTGAACCATCGCTCACGCTCAACTTAAAAGTGTAGGTTGTAGCCTGCTGGACAGTCGGTGCGACAAAGCTGAGTGTCGAGCCGGTATTATTCGCCAGGCTAATATTATTGCCTTGCGTCTGCATCCAGAGATAGGTGACCGTATCTCCATCCGGGTCGGATGAGCTGCTCCCGTCCAGCGTAACCGTCTCACCAGAGGAGACGCTCTGGGGCGCGGTGATATTAGCGCTGGGTGCCTGGTTGGATGGAGGGGGCGGCTCTGAGGGTGAGACCTGCATGCTCACGCTGGTGCTGCTGGAGAGTCCACCAGTATCACGCACGGTCAATTGAAAGCTGATCTGTTGAGATTGCGCTACTGACGGCGCTACAAAACTCAGACTACTCCCTGTGATATTCGAAAGCGTGATATCCGGCCCTGCAGTTTTTGTCCATTGATAGCTGAGAGTGCCATCATCCGGGTCGGATGAGCCACTACCATCCAGCGTAACCGTCTCACCAGAGGTGGCACTTTGAGGTGCAGTGATTTTGGCACTCGGCTGATGATTACCCGTATTCGTTGCGCCACCTTGAGTGGTTCCATCCTGACTGGTTCCATCCTGACTGGTTCCATCCTGACTGGTTCCACCCTGGCTCTGCGTATCTGTACCTGAATTACCGGATGAAGTGCTCTGTCCACAGCCACTTAATGTGAGAATTAGTAAAACAATCAGGCTTGAGAATAGCAAGCCCGGCTGTGGCTGTTTTCTACTACGAAAAATCATTTAAACGCTCCAGTTTTGTATCGCGCAGAGACCGTGCCTGATCGCAGCAGTCACGTACAATAATATTTTAAAAAGCCCCTCCCTAAATCACATTCAGGATTCTACCCCCTGACTAGTGCTGAGCTCTTTTTGCCTCATTCGATAAGCCGCTTAACACAACTCGGCTCGGATGCTATACACCCTATTTCTTCAATTCAAGGCCGGTTTCAGGTCAAACTAAAACCAGCCTTATTTACGATAAGGCGTTTGTGCCTTCATCCAGCAATTAAATCATCTCTGACTGCCGGGTGATTAATTATGGTTTCCAGGCAGACACTTTTTTGAAGAACGTCAGAGTTTCATGCTCTGCGTCATCCATCTCTTCCTGTGGAAAGTAACTGAGTTTCACAATCACAGTATTGGTATCAGGATCAATATAGACAAACTGCCCCTGCAACCCAATCGCTGAAAATGCGTTTGAACTGCCCATGGTCCACCATTGATAGCCATAACCTCCCATATTCGGATCTTCAGGGAGAACCGGATGGGTCGACTTCTGAATATAATCGGCACTTACAATGCGATGACCATTAAATTCACCCTGTTGCAATATCATCTGCCCAAACCTGGCCCAGTCACGCAATGTTGCATTGAATCCGGCACCGGTGAACTCGCGGCCTATACCTGGTGCACCATCCATGATGAAAAAACCGTTTTGCTCGGTACCGAGAGGCTCCCATAGTTTTTGAGCAGCATACGATGCAACGTTTGATCCATCCAGAACTCGCTCCAGTAGCCACCCAAGTACAGCGGAATCAATAGTTTTGTACTCAAATACGGTACCCGGCTTATGTTTGCGTTCGAGGTTTACAGCCATATCTGCAAAGCGCGATACATTCTTCACCAGCGCCAGAATATGGTTTTGGGCAGCGGTGCCCGGATTGGAGAAATCGTAACGCTCTTCATACTCCACTCCTGATGCCATGGCTAGTATCTGACGAATGGTGACGCCCTTGTAAGCGCCTTCTGACAGTTCAGGGATATAGTCGGTGATCGGCGCATCCAGTGATTTGATTCTCCCTTCTTCATAAGCAATACCAACGAGAATAGAGGTGATTGATTTAGTCATGGACCAGCCAATGTGACGGGTTTCAGGACGCATATTATTCAAATAGCGCTCATACACAATGTGGCCATCTTTCATCACCAGCATGGCATTGGTGTAGGTACGATCCAAAAACTCTTCCGCAGTGTATGTCTTGCCGTTGAAGGTATACGTCAAATCCATATCCGCTTCAGTTTTGGGTAGAGGGGAGATATCACCAGAGCGCGCCACCTGACGAGTGGTAAATAAAGTATCCATGCTACGGAATGTCAGGGAATTAACATGACGGTCCAACATATTCCAACGCAGATTTTGTACGGCGACAGGGACATCAGACTCAGGCCCCACATTTGCAACCAACGGATCAATAATATTCTCGGCTTTAGATTGAAACGCCAGCAAAGAGCAGGACAAGACACCTAATAACATAGTTTTTTTAGGGATGCTTCTAATGTTCATTTGTATTCCTTAAGATGGATTTTAACATTTGTATTGTTGTGAATGAGTATCTACTCAGAAATCACGGATGCCAGGATCGACACCATGTTTGCCATTTTTTTCCTGCCTGCCAAATCCCATTCAGGGTAGTGACAGGCATCAACAGTTTGGCAGAACAGAAAATATAACTAGTATAACCAGGGCAGATGTAAATTAAATCAATCACCCTTTATTTTCTTGCGTCAAGCTACCGGCCTGCCCACTTTTTTGGGCTTTAATCTCCTACCAGTTTACTTCTCCATCTCCTCCTTAAATCGATCATTACCCAATGCCATTCCTTGTTTAAGCCACTTCGGATTTCTGCTAGCAGTTCACCTTCTACATGGGCTTTAAACAATGCTTGATATCTTCGCATCCGTGCATCTTTCCTTTTACTAAGTTTTAAATATTCAGGATGCGGTTTACACAACTCCGAGGCTTTACCTAATGCATTTATCGGGTAACTCGACCAATTGTATTGCCCAGGATCTTTTACCATATTTGCTCTGACTGGATTCAATTCTATGTACCGATAAACTTCTAACAGATAGGCTTCTGTCTGCACGAGACAGGATTTATACCGACCTTAGAATAGCAAGCCTGGCTGCGGCCATTTTTCACTACGAGAAATCATTTGAATACTCCAATTAGTACTACACAGAAGACCCTGCCTAATCGCCCCGATCACACTTCTATTCAAACCCTTTCCCTAAATCACGTTCAGGATTCTAACATCTGATTAAGGCAGAGTTTTTTCTTCATTCGATAAGCCGCTTAACACAACTCGGCTCGACTGCCATACGGGCGGCGAATCATTCTGTTCATACTTATAGAATCCAGACTCATCACAATTGCTCATAAGACTCTTTTAAAACCTATATTAACGTCCTTTGACTTAACTGATTAAAGGGGTCTGAGTTAAAAACCCAACCTACTCCAACAAGTCAAGCCTGGATATCCAGGCTTTGGATTTGTTCTATGGATTATACTGCCATAGCTTATGTAGCAACTGCGTCTTACGGTCGTCGAAGATACTCCCATTGGATCCATCTCCCCAGGTACCCCACAGGTCTCGAGCAGAAATCGGATCATACTTGGTCTTGATCCAGCCGTAGGTATCGGCTGACTCAGGATTGATCGACCAGTAACAGGCATGAATGTTGTTGTCGAGCATATAATTCACAAACTTATTCTGCCATTGAGTATCGACATCGGTAGTAATGTGTGACCATTGATCCCTGGTATGTTGATCCGTTTTGCCCGAGGGCCAGTCCATATTGCCACCAAATTCACCAACCACCACAGCATAACCCTGATCCCTGAGAAAACCGAAATGCTGGTGCCAGCCTTTGCGTAATGCTTCTATGTTGCCATCAATATCGATATCACAGTCTTTTGCAGCGGCTTCATCTCCTTCCAGATCCACACATTCTGGTCTTGTTTGATCAACAAACTGCTGTTGCACGAATACCGAAGGACCATAGGTATGAGGTGATAAAACCAGGCGATCCTGTGGAATATCCAACGGGTCTGCAGCAAACCCGTGCAGATTTTCACCCCAGTTGGGATTGTAATCGGCTGTGGCACCATAATCACTCTGTTTACCCACGCCTTCCACGAAAACCAGTATATCTTTGTTGACAGAGTCAATGGATCTAAAGGCTTTTTCGGCCAATGTGCTCCACTCGGCCCAGGTGTAATCCCAGGGTTCATTGAAGATATCGATACCAATAACATTATCGATGCCCAGGCTACCTGGCAACAGGGCAATCTTCTGTAGATCGGCCAGCCATTTTTCTTCGTCATAGGCATCGACGTTCATGGTAACTGTACGACCATCAGGCAGTTTAACCTGTTTGCCAATGTCAGCAGCATTACAGGACCAGTCCTCACGCCAGAACTGATAGCCAGGACGATTCGCATCCACCCACGGCGGAGCGGCATCGACACGTCCGGCGCGCCAGCCTACATAGTTGGAGCAGGAGTGCACATCAATCAATACCTTAATGTCTTCTGCATCGGCGGCCTTCAAAAACGTTTCCAGACCATCCAGCGCATTTATCTGTTGCACCGAAGGATGGTTTTTCAGTGACCCACCATTTTTCTGTGAAGCATCCCCCATACCTTGAGGATCTGTGGCACTCAATGTTTGCGGTGAGATAGGCAGGCGTACCATGTTAATACCCATGGCCTTCATTTCTTTCATGTCGTCCTGAATACTACGCCCAGTACCCTGACTGCCATTAAACCACCACATATTACCGATATAGAGCTCCATAGGAGCGCCATCAGGATTATTTTCCGAGTCCTTTGGTTCCTGCTGGCCATCCAGCCCGAACCAGTTGCCGCAGCGCACCGGAAACACTGCCCCGTCTTCGGTAATATTACCATTCGCATCAATGCGGAATTTACCGGCTACCGAAGTCCCGGCGTTATACGCGATGACATCAGGGTAAGTATCTTCCCACTCGCTAGCAAAATCGCCAGAAACAGTATCGGTAGGATCCTTCGGCTGGCTGCTTCCGCCGGTTGACCCACTGCCACCGGTACCTGAAGAGCCACCGGTACCCGATGTGTCTCCCGTACCCGAAGAACCATCGGTTCCTGAGGTATCACCCGTACCCGAAGAACCACCAGTACCTGAGGTATCGCCCGTACCCGAAGAACCACCGGTACCCGATGTATCCCCTGTACCCGAAGAACCACCGGCACCTGAGGTATCGCCCGTACCCGAAGAACCACCGGAACCCGATGTATCCCCTGTACCCGAAGAACCACCGGTACCTGAGGTATCACCCGTATTCGTATTACCAGAATCGGTATTCGATCCACCGGAACTTCCCGAATTATTGGAAGAACCTCCATTACTCGATGAGGTACCGTTATTCGCCGAATCGTTGTGATTGGAAGAACCAGACCCACCACAAGCTTGCACGCTGATGATGGCTGTTAGTACAAGTAACTTTATAAAAAAAGACCTAATCCCTTGGACCATAAGATTTACCCTGAAAAAAATTTTAAATAACTAGCGATATACAAGCTCTTAAAAAACCATAAGGACCTGCATTCAATTGGCTTTTTATTATCTCGTTACGCCAGTATCCCGCTCGCAGGCCCATTGGCATCATAACCACCAATGACACCATAAACCCCCATATACTGTGCAACCGTATCCAGTAACTGATGATGATTAGCGACACTGACAATACTGCCACGATTTACCGCAGAACCTCCTCCAGCAAACATAAAAGGTGCATCGGTACCTGTATGCGCACCCCCATCCCCCATATCGGTAACCTGGACCACCAGCGTTGAATCGATCATTTTTCCACCAGCAGGATCATCGGTGTCCTTCAGGCGCTGGATCAGATGCGCGACCCGTTCGGAGAAATAGGCCCGGTAGTTCGCATAGGCATCGTAACTCCCACTGTGAATCGCACTATGGTAGTCCTCGTTTTTTCCAGTAACTGAAAAGTCGGACTGATGCGTACCCAACTGAATCGTCGCCACCCTGGTGATACTGCATTTGAGTGCCAGCACCGCATTCTCAACCTGAAGATCGAACAGATTGGTGAAGTTGCTATCGGCCACTTCAGCGGACAGGTCAGCTGGATTGAATTGCGGATTACCACATCCTATGGGTGCCGTACTGGACCCAGCAGTTGCAAGGTCATTACGCAGTTTTTCAATAGCTATCCGGTGTTGCTCCAGACGCTGCACTTCATAACTGCCTAGCCGGGTTTTTAATTCGGCCAGCGCTGCTTCATTCACATTTAGCTTTTTATTGTTACGTCGCGTTCCGATATCACTGCTATCAATCGAGCTACCGAACAGAGTTTCAAAGGCGGCTTGTGGACTATCCTGGAATGATGAACCGGACCAGCTCGCCCGCGCCGATATTGGGTCTTTAGTCTCTGTTTGTTCTGTACTCCTTCGATTACGCACACTTAGACGTAACGAAGCAACCGGGGTCGTCGCGCCCACGGTATCTTCCAGCGCCAGGTCGATAGAAGCATCCACGCCACTGGCGAAGGCACCCAGTACCCGCTGCGTAAGACCATGACCACCTCCGCCAACGATTTCCACATCCTTAAAGAAAACACATTCATCCTTTACGCTTTCAAGCGGCTGCGAACAGGTTTTCAGGGTCATATTCCCGTCAGGCAGGAAGGAACTGGATGCCCCACCCGGTGTGCCATCAGGCACATAGACAAAAATGACCTTGCGTTGGGAATTACCCGCTGCCTCAGCCTGGCGTGACAATATCAACCCCGCACCAAGGGTGGAAGCCTGTAACAGCGGCAGCGATATTCCGGCCTTACCGATAAATTTAAGGAAGTTTCGACGCTGCAATGACGCAGCTTGTTTTTCGTAACTCATATAGAACCTCGTTTAGTCTTATTCGGTGTGCCGCTTAGCGCACAACATTTTTACGGTAACGCACACTATCCATGGTGCCGAGTGCTTTCAGCAACTCGACCGGACTGTTACCACTGGCCTGCATTTTTTCATCTAGCTTCTGGACTTCGCAGGTATAGCTCGCGACCTCATCTGCGGAAAGATCAATACCCATGATCTGATCCAGAAAGGTTGAGCCGGTACCCATCGCCATGCGGAAGCCTGTCTCAACAAAACACTGGCGTGTCACATCAAGGTCAGCAATCGCATGCGCTAGTTCCTTAGCGCCATTAAAACTAATGCTCTTACTGTCCGAAACACTGTCAACCCCGTACAACACACCAGAGGCATCGACGTCCTGGCCGTTATCCTGAGTTTGCGGTAGACCTACCGCATCGAAGTCTTCTAAGCCACCACCCAGAGGATTGATCATTTGCGCGTGACAAGTCTGGCAGATAGGCGCAGAAGTCTGATATTCGTATTTCTTGCGTGCTGTGGCTTTACCGCCATGTGCATCAAGATACGCTTGCCATTCCTGGCGTGCTGCCTCACGTTCTGCATCAAAATCGACACTTCCGGAATCAGTCAGCGAGACGCCAGTCGGAGGGATAGGTACCTCATGACAGAGCAGGCGTCGGCGCAGGTAAGTCGAACGGATGATTAGGGCAGTTTCCTCTTCGTGCGCATGAACCGCCAGGAAGGCTCCATTAGTCACCAGTCCGGCACGGCTGGTTACATTAGACACCTTGCGCATCTGATTGCCTGTTACACCTGGAATTCCGTAAAACTCAGCCAGAGCCTGGTTGACGAAAGTGAAATCACCGTCATACAAAGACGTGAAAGGCTCGCCTTCATCAAGCACAACATGATTGAACACATCTCGCACTTCCTGCGCCATGGCTTTGCGAACCTCATCGGTAAAACCGGGGTATTTGGTCGCGCTTTTACCCACGCTCAATACAGGATCTGTACGCAGCCACTGGGCAGCGAAATTACCAAAGTGCTCTCTTGCTCGCGCGGTACCCAAAAGCCTTTCGACCTGGGCGGCGATCTGGGCATCGGTTTCTAGCCCACCCTCGCCTGCGGCCTGCAGCAGGGTTTGATCTGGCGTGGAACCGGTGAAGGTATAGGCAAGATAAGATGCAAGCTGATAAGGAGTCAGCACGTAAGCATCGCTATCAAGCTCGTCTGCCGGTGGGGTTGGCGGAGCCTGCGGGGGCTGCGTAACCTCCTGGGCCTGAGATACTTCAACCTTGCTTAAAATGAGCAGTCCGTCATCATTTTGCCCATTTGCATTGGCGTCATTCACTATCGCTATATATTTGTAATTATCAATCAGTCCCTGGACAGGGAAACTATAGGTTTTATAGTCACTGTGGTCGATTATATAACTCGTGAAAGCGAACCCATCCCCTAGATCAAGCTTAAGTGTAGGCCAGGTCCCCTTTGAACCCTGGGTACCTTTAACTACAACTGTAACCAGTTCACTTCCTGTAAAAACAACATTTCCTATACCTTTTTGATTGTAAGCTGTTATCGACTCTTCAGTAGTAAGCAGCGTCTGAACATTCCCTGTTGCTTCATATTGGCCACCACTGGTACTACCACTCTGGCCAGTACCGGTACTACCACTATTCAGGTCAGCATACGCGATACCACTTTCATCGCGATACAGGAATTGCGGAGAAGTCAGCGCAGTGCGTAACGCCAGCGCAATACCTTCGTTCACGTTGCCGCCTGTGTAATCAGGTCCAAAAATCCCCTGATAGGCAGTCAATTCTGTATCCGTAAGTGGACGTCGGAATACACGTGGCAGGTAGCTATCAATAAAGCTTGCCTTACAGGCATCAGCATCCAGTTGACTACAATTAATAACGCTTGAGAAATTATTTGCAGCCAGAAAATCCACCACCTTGTCGACAACCAGGTTATATGCCTGTAACGGACTACTGGAAATAGTCGTCATGATGTTATTGGAATACCCATTGATCAAATTATCGGCGGGAATCGTATCGTAGGTGCTCTGGCCCAGATCTGAACGAATATTTACCCCGGTTAAATCCTCAACCGAGTTGGAAAACTCGCGCTTCGTCAACACCCGAATACTGCGCGGACCATAGGTCACGCCACAGGAGGTAGTCGTGTCCGTCCCCGAGCCACCACTGGCAACAGACCAGCTATCGATATAGGCGGCGATATCGGCTGCACAGGCTGCATCACAGCTTGCCGTATCAGCAGGCGGCATGGTATCCACAATGTAGGCGGCCAACATCTGGCTGTTACTACCAAAACTGGTTTTTGTTGCGTCTATGGGTTTCGGACCGGCACCTTCAGTACCGTGACAGCTGGCACATTTATCCCCATACAAAGTCGCGCCATGGGCTGCATCAGCGGTGGAGGTACTGCCACCACCAGAACTACTGCCACCTCCGGTAGAGGGCATTCCTCCACAACCTACAGGCTCAGTCGAAACGACGATATCGTCCATCCAGACATCAGCTGTATTACCACTGAAACTCTGGAAGCCGAACATGGCGTAATTGAACTTATCGCTCATCCAGTCGCTACCCAGCTCACCATTATTCCAGTCGGAACCCGCGGTGATTGAATGCACTTCTTCACCATCAACCCATAGATGCACTTCATCGTATGCGGTATCCGCATATAAACCGGTCTCTACACAGTACCAGGTATCGGGTAGCAAAGCCTTGCCTGATTCCCATTGAGCGGAGGTCGGTGCAATATTATCCGTTGGTACATCATTGGTACCCAGCACACCTTTGATCTGCCCGATACGAACCTCATTATCAGCATCCTGTGTTTTCTTGATGCCCATGATGTGTTCGTGATTATCTCCAACAACATTACCCATCTGTTTGCTCATACGGACATAAGCACGCAGATACACTCGCTGGGTATTGGCTGGTAACGCGCGCACGATCTGCGCCAGACTACCGTTGAAATGTATGGACTGGCTACCATTGTAGGCATAGGTATCGTCAATCAGTGCATAGTTAGCATTACTGACAGTGTTATCAGTGTTGTAAATATAGCCGAGATAGTTATCCCAACCAGCAGGTTGAGTATCGAGGCCGCCATCTTCGAAGGTTTCAGAAAAGATTACCGCACTGCTTGAACCCGTGGTTCCGCCAGATGAATTACCGCCACTAGACGAACCGTCACTGCTTCCACCTGAGGAACTACCACCATCAGATGAACCGCCACTGCTTCCACCTGAGGAGTCACCACCACTAGAACTCGAATTAAATTCAGCAAGGATATAATCAGCTAATAGCGAACTACAGGTCGCATCACATGAGCCTATATTATTCGGCGGCATAGTCGTTTGGATTCTGGAAGCCAGAGTATCGTGGTCACTACAGGTACTACAACCAATCAGGCTGGTGCTACTGGATATACCCTGTCCGGAACTGCCATGACAGTTAGTACATTGCGCAACATACAGCTCCATACCAGTAGCTCCGCCTGAAGTATTTCCTCCGCTGGTATTAGAACCAGAGTTATTGCCACCGGTGTTGTCACTGCTTCCACCGGTGTTATTGCTGTCACCACCTGAATTTGAGCCTGACGAGTTATTCGAGCCAGAATTACTGGCACCAGTCGTATTACTACCAGGTGAAGATGAATCCCCACCTCCACAAGCCTGCAGGCTAAGTAGTAAGAAAACTAACAGCAGTCGCAACGTAAAATATCGAATCCTGTTCATAGGAAATCCCAGTTAAATTAAAAAAATTTATTTGTCGGGTAACAAGCACCAGCCCGCAGGCTGTTCATTACACATCTCACTTAATCAAAATCACTTTCGCCAAGCGGTGGATAAGCATTTTCGATCAACATCAAAAACTGTTTATGGAACCAGGCACCTGCTTGCGGCGCCATTGCAGGCACTACATCTACCGTCACTTCTTCGCGTTGCTTACCTGGCTGACACATTGTGTCCAGTGACTTTCCGGCATAAGCAGGTTCGTTAGCCTGATCAACTACCGCTTTATCGATTGCATCCAGGTTGTCATACGCCTGAGTGCCCGGCATGTAGTTTTTGACATCAAATGAAATACCATCAGATTCACCAGGGGGTTTCATCCAGAAGAAGGCGTCAACATAAGGATGCAAAGCAGAAGGACTGGCCTTTGGCGATTCACCGATACCGGCATGATTCACATTACACCAGTGACCACGATGTACTCGCTTGTCGACACGGTTCGCGTCAGTGACTATGGTACCTTTGGTGCTATTCTCTGGTGTTGGACGCCCTGGGGCACCCCAGCCATTTCTTGCAGTATCAATAATAAAGCCGAGCTTGTTGCTATCGAACTTGGCAGTTCCGATCGCAGCACCACTTGACGTGAAGTAGTCACGCAGCATGTTTGCATAGGTCAGCTCATCGACCGCAGGATTCCATTGGTAAAAAGGCAAACCGCCGTTTTTCATCAGGGCATCTCGGTTTGCCAGCCCCCCTGCCAGCATGGGCTCATCAACCGGTGTATAGCCTGAAGTGTTGGATGCAAATCCACGAACCATATCCAGCCCCTTCCCATCAAGCTTGCCATCGGCACCGTCAATCAACTGTTTGAAGTACTTGACGCCGCGTTTCATATTCGAGGTCATTTCCTGTTCACTATCCCAGCCTAACCAACCGGCATGACCTATATCCAGATAGGTGTAAACATTTGGAATATCGGCAAATGAGCGGATCGCGACACGTAATGCGGCACCATATAGACCTAGCCCTGGGTTCTCAGCAGTGCCCTCGCCCTCAACATTGGTTCCTTCACCCGAGTAGTTAAGGATGCGGTCACAGTAACCACCACTGTTCAGGGATGCGTGGACATTTGGGGTCGTCAAACTGCTGTTGGCCTCAGGCGAGCCCGATTCATTGGTATTGGTAATCATGTTGGGAAATGAATCGGGTTCCAGCAATGCCACAATGCGCAGGTCACTGTATTTGGGGCGGCTGAAGATATCTGCAATCGCAGCAATGTACTCATCCCGATAGCGTTCAAACCCATCACCATTCAATGGGTCACTGGATTCAGATGGTTTACCAACTTCGATCAATTTACCGTTCGAGGCATAAGCCGCGCAATCACGGTCAGGCAGGTCGTATATGATAATAACAACCGTCATCGGTGCTTTTTGCCCACCATTCTGGTCGGCATAGAATTGCTGTTGGGCCAATGCCGCATCAAGATGACCTTCCAGCGAGCGGCGGCCAGCATCAGGATTACCTGAAATAGTTTCAATGGAATCCATCCACACCGCACTGGGCTGGCGTTGAACGTATTTGATTTTATTGGCCATTGCGCTATCGCCACTGGCTTCAACGATATTTAGCGAAGCGCCCATCATTGTTTCAATATCTGGACTCAGGTAAAAATACGCGTCATCAAACGGATTGCCTGTTGTTTGTAATTCGGCTGAAGGGGTACCTTTAACTTCCTGCTTCAATGGGATATCGCCGGTATAGGTATCAGACGAAATGACATCGATAGCACCCGGATCAGCAGCCCCCCCGGTATTGCTGCCTCCGGTATTGCTGTCCCCGGTATTGCTGCCTCCGGTATTGCTGTCCCCGGTATTGCTGCCCCCGGTATTGCTGCCTCCGGTATTGCTGCCTCCGGTATTGCTGCCTCCGGTATTGCTGCCTCCGGTATTGCTGCCTCCGGTATTGCTGCCATCTGTGTTTGAACTATTTCCACTACTTGATGAATCATTAGCAGCCGGAGTAGAGCTGCCTTTGGACCCGCCAGAACCGCAAGCCTGAAGTGTTAGTAAAAGTGCGAGCAAAACCAGACGCACAAAAAAACCTCTTATCCCGTTCATTTTCAACTTCCCCGTTGAGCCATATTTATAATTTTATAAAGGTTGAAAAAAAGCTAATGATGAGGACTTGAAATAAAGAATTTACTCCTCATTTCATAAATCCATATTAAATATCCATTAATGAAACCCGAGAATAAATCTCAACCTTATTGATACAAGGTTGCCAGTTTAGTTATTTAGATGAACTTTACAACGACCTGTAAACGACCTGTAACTGTTTCACAAAATCAATAAAATTATTTATAATTACTTTACTTCGTTAGCGTATTTTGTTAATGGCGCACCCAATTGAGGCGTGTAAAGAAAGCGCCTCCCGAGGGGCACAGCAAGGCGCTGCCCGCAGACAGGAATAGCATAGGGATGTGCTATTTACGGACCGGTGAATAAAATGACCACCGCTCTTGCCAGGAGCTTGAGCGAAGACTGGGCCGCTGCTTGTCAGAACTGAAAGGCTTGATTAAATCGCACAAGGCAGGCACTTTACTTTAGTAGGCGTTTTATCTACACAAGCACGTCCTTTCTGTATACAAACTCCACTTTCTACTTGAAATCACTCATCTGACCCTTGCATTCCATAAACCTGACAAAGAAAAAACCGTAAAAATTCGAAAAGTTTTAACTCGTTATGTCTAATTTAGAACAAGAGTACCTTTTACAACGAGTTAGGCCTGGTAACAACGTTATACATTAAGGTATCGGAGTACAAAAGTCAGAATTACGGATTTAATACTGGCTTTAATCCTTGTCAATCCAGTCCAATACCCTGGTCGGCATGATGCAAAAATTGGCTTCAAATGCGGCACTAAGATCAAGCGAAAGCAAAAGGGCTTCAAGTATTTTTTGCCTTTTGCTTATTAACCCATTAAACCTGAATAAACCACCACCCATACTGACAGGATAGCACCACAGATAAGGGTATAAGCTCCATTCCAACGTTGCCCTACATGTGTAGAACTGACACCAGCAAAATTACCGATAATCATGGTTGTTGCTGTAAATGGAGAGCTAACACCACTCAATAGCCAGCCTGCAGTTACTGAAATGACTACGGCTACTGGAGAGACACCCAGTTGTACTGCATCTGGTAAAACGGGTGCTATCAAAGTCACCGCTAATATGGGGTTCATACCAAGCTGGCCTGCCAGTGGGATAAGCCACACCATTAACACTAGAACAATCCAGGCAGGTACTACTGTGAGATCAATATTCAGTGTTATCATTAACGAACCCAACAAAGGGGAAGCAACAGTTCCGATATACCCCGCCATCACCAGCAGCACCAGTTCACCTCGAAAATCTACCAGCTGAACCATCAGATATTCTGAACTGCGTTTCGCTACCTGCTGCAAAGGACGGTTGCCTCTAGCCTGAACTGCGACCCAGGCCATGGATAATAGCGGCACGATAACCATGACCAAAGCAAGCACGCGAACACCCGTAAACCAGTAGGCTACAGCTAGTAGTGATATCAGCACCAGCAATAATATTATCAATGGCAATATAGCGAACCAGCTTCCCTCAACCTGCCGTTTAGCAACTACAGCAGTAGATAGTTTTGGCTTGAACAGGGTATCTAGCAACCAGCCCACTCCGGCTAGTATGACCCCATTAACCAGACCAGGTAAGAAACATAACGCCCAGGAAGTGCCAGGAATCAGTGAAGTCGGTATCACCATAGCAAAAGATAGCGGTGACCACGACAGTGTAGATACAAATCCTCGCTGTATTGCCAGTAACATGCGCCTGACACGATGATTACGAATTTCTTCGTTTTTCTCCTTACTGGCATTAACCATTGTCATACTACCGAGCAATGATATAGATCCATAATTCAGCAATAGGCCAAACAGCTGACCACCAACCGTCAAAGCTGCGTAGCGCCTACCCGGAGGTTGCTGCGACAGAAACCGTCCGCACAACTGTATTGATGGTGAAGTGGCTGCTGCATATTTGAGTGTGGTTAACGCCACAAAAAAAGTAGCTATGAAAGAACCGGTTGAAAAGCCTGAAGTTAGTACTTGCCCAGCCTGCTCGTTCCAGATGAGGTTAAACGTCGTCAGAATCACCGCTACCAGTAGATAAATTTTTCGCCCAGGCGAGACATAAAAACTCAGCATGAATATCAACAGCATGAGCGGTATAAACATGATGCTGTCGGCGCCTGACCAGATCTTGAATTCGCGACACAGTACCAGTAGCCCGATACAGAGAGATAAAACACCGGTTAATTTTCCCACCAATGGGGGCATGACTTTCATGGATTGATGAACTGCGAATATTAAAGCGCGATTATAGCCTGTTACCAGACAAACCCTATGGCAAATTTAATCCGAGCAGTCACATTGCATGCACCCCAGGGGCATAAACCTCGCGCGGCAATCTATAAATAGTCGAATACAGGACTGCAACTCGAAGCGGGATGCCAGAGCCGAGGATACCTGTGCCGATACTTAGGAGCGTGAAAAGATTAATCGACCTCAATAGTTTATCTGAAAATGTACGCGGTCAACTACGAAATCTGCTTAGAGGCCCGCACTGAAAGTTTAATCAAAGAAGCTGATCTCTGCTATGGTTCTGGCAGCTTTCGCCTGTTTCAGGTATTGACTTTCGCGCAACTGTATAGTGTTATTTTTGGATCGATCTATCCGCTTAAGATAAACCTCGCCGGTTTGCGGAATATAATAAACCTTGCGCGCATTATCGCCACCAGTATCCATACTGGTAATTTTGATCTTCTCAACTTCCAGGTACTCATTCACAAATTGCACATTTTGTAGTCCAATGTCGGTATTCAAACCACCGTTAAACATATTGGCACCGCCGAATATCTTTGCTTCCAGATTTTCTCGTCTTCCACCTAACTTGATAATATTATTGATCAGCTTTTCCATCGCCAAATCTCCATAGCGAGCGGCAGCGGAATCCAGATTATCCCAGCGCGGTCGGGCTGATATTTTTGAATCGCCAGGCAGCATAAAATGATTCATTCCACCTATAGAGTTATACTTATCTCTGATACATGCTGCGACGCAGGAACCGAGTATTGTCACCATCATCTGTGCGTTATTAACTACCTGATAATCACCAGGTAAAAGTTGTATTACACTACGCTGAAAACGATGATCCCAGTAAACAGCATCACCATCATGGCCAGTATCGGATGTCAAGGGTTCGGTATACATTAAAGCCTTTCCATAAGAACGCTCAACCAATTAACTTTTGTAGTACAGACAACAACTGATCAGGCTTAAAAGGTTTTACAATCCATACTTTAGCACCGGCTGCCTGACCTTCTTTTTTCATCGCATCGGCAGATTCTGTGGTCAGCATAATAATGGGGGCAAACTTGTTATTCGCATTTTGTTTAGCCGCCTTGATAAACTCAATACCATTCATATTTGGCATATTCAGATCCGTAACAATAGCTGCATACCTCTCACCTAACTTGCCGACCGCATCCTGCCCATCCACTGCTGTCTCTACTTCATAGCCCGCATTTTTCAACGCTATGCCTACTACCTGACGCATAGAGGCGGAATCATCAACAAAGAGAATTTTCTTACCCATAAAAAACCTCACTAAAATTTTTCATATCACAATAGATTGTTGCTTATACTTTAAAGAAAGGTAATACCCTCATCTTCTTCTGGCAGCTCTATCTCGTTACTTTTTTTATCTTCTGTAGTATCAGTTTTTTTAATCGTACTCTGTAACACCTTGCGTTCGCTCTCCATGGTGTATTTTTGCGAAATCTTCTTTTCCATTTCTCGCACCTGTTCAGAAATACTTGCTTCAGACTGAATATCCAGGTCTTTGATATCACTGGCAATCCTGTTTAAATCCTCCTGTACGTGCTCCAGTATCTGCCTGGTAGTATCCTGAAACTGTAACGACACCATAATCTCAGAGATCGAATTCTGTATAGACTCGGTATCAGTTACCAGCCCCTGCATATTACGATTCAACATAACAACATCACCTACCATTTCTGCAGCCATGTTGTGCATTTCATCTTTCATCAAATCAAATGTACCATCTTGAGTGCTAACAAATTCGTAGACACTACCTTCATAGCCATCCATCAATTCAGAAAACCTGGATAAACCATCCCGAATCTCCTTTCCGGCTTCAGTTGATTGCTGCGACAGTTTACGTACTTCATCAGCTACTACCGCAAAACCGCGACCATAGTCGCCAGCTCTTGCGGCTTCAATCGCTGCATTCAATGCCAGCAGATTGGTGGTTGATGCAATTTGCTGAACGCGATCAGCCAGGACATTAATCACTTCACTCTGTGATCTGAATTCATCGAACTGCTGTTTTAGATAAGCGGATTGTTGTTTGTTATTGTTGATACTCTTCTGCAAGTTAGAAAATATTTTCTCATTATTTAGCAGACGATTGATCAAGCCGGATTGAGGATCGAGCAGTGTGTCTTTTAATTGAATGGATTGCTCCACATTGCTATTCAGTTGATCTAGCAGAGATGAAAAATTATCACCCAATGCCAGAGCTGCCGATTCTGTGGTATCAATCACCTGACTAATTTGCTGGTTATGTACCGGTATTGCATTTACCGAATAACTTAAAACCAGATGAGAGGCACGCTGCTTTTCCTCAGCCAATATTTTGAGCTGCTCGTTCTCAAGCTGAATTTTTCCTTCATTGATTGATAGCTTTTTCTGAATATAGATTTGATAAGAACCCAGAATCAATGCCACCGCTATCGCCAGATAGTCGACGGCACTAATATCTACTATCAACATCAGTATCGGCATCATCATGATGATCACAACGCTGTAAATTTTCATGATTTCCCTCTATGTATGATTTTCATTTATTTTATCCGCTTTCCCATACAGGCATCGAGCAGGGTCTGGGGGATATTTTCCAGTGCTACCTGTGCTTCCGATGCACCTCGTTTCCACGCCTCTTGAGGCATTCCGTAAACCACACTGCTTGTTTCATCCTGCGAAAGGGTTCTGCCACCTGCGTTTCTCATCTCCAGCAGCCCCTGTGCACCATCGTCCCCCATGCCTGTCATCAGGCAACCAACCGCATTTTTTCCAGCAAACCTTGCCACCGATCTAAACATGACATCCACCGAGGGTCGATGGCGACTGACCAATGGTCCTTCAATTACATCGACGTGATAATAGGCACCACTGCGCTTTAACAACATATGTCTTCCACCAGGTGCAACCAGCACCTTTCCAGGGATCAGCCTGTCTCCCTTTTTTGCTTCTGAAACATCCATACTACTAAGACTATTCAAGTGATTTGCAAACGAGGAAGTAAATTTTTCAGGCATGTGCTGAACGATCAGAATACCGGGAGAAACAGATGGCATTTTTGATAACAATTCGCGTAAAGCATTGGTACCTCCGGTGGACGCACCGATAGCTATTATCTTTTCTGTTGTCTCATGCATCGCAGTTGACGCCTGCTTAAGAATAACATCAGCACTATTCTTCGGCTTTACTTCTAGCGTTTTTCGTTTTCTTATATTGCAGCGTCCCGCCGCTTTAACCGCATCGATAATCTGTATAGTTGACTCCTCAAGAAAACCCTTCACACCTGCCCTGGGCTTGGTGATAATATCCACCGCACCACTTTTCATTGCATCAATCGTAGTTTGTGCACCCGCCTCTGTTAAACTCGAACAGATAACCACTGGTATCGGATTTTCTGCCATTATTTTTTTCAGAAAAGTAACACCATCCATACGTGGCATTTCTATGTCTAGCGTAATGACATCTGGCGTGACCTTCTTCATTTTATCCAGTGCAAATATAGGATCAGAAGCCTGTGCGACCACTTCAATATCTTGATCACTGGACAATAACTCTGTCATCATTTTTCTAACCAGAGCAGAGTCATCGACAACCATGACCTTAATCTTAGCCACGCATCACCCCCGTACCTTCTGATAGATAGAGGGTTCAATAACGAGTAGCTCACTGGTGAATCCATGCAATGATTCGGCATGCCCAGGTAGCAGGTAACCGCCAGGTTTAAGACAATCAACAAGCCGCCGTACAACTTTTAGTTTATGCTCTTGATTGAAGTAAATAAGAACATTTCGACAGAAAATAAAATCAAACCTGATGACAGGTAGTGGCGAACTAATCAGATTATAGGGTTTGAAACTAATCTTTTTTTTCAGCTCGGGTACTACTGCAATATAATCACTGTACTCCTTAACTCCATTTAACATATATCGATGCATCAGCTTTTCGTTTAAACCTTTAACTTTCGATTTGTTGTAAATACCTTTGCGGGCTTTTGTAAGAATCTCATTTGAAATATCGGTAGCCAGAATATTCCAGGGCCGATTAAGCCCATTCGTTTCTGCCATGGTCATGGCAATACTATACGGCTCTTCGCCACTGGAACATGCCGCACTCCATATTTCAACAGATTGCGAACGATCACGTTGAGATATAACCTGACGCGTGAATTCAAAATGTCTGTTTTCACGAAAAAACCAGGTTTCATTTGTTGTTAACACGTCAACAAATCTTTGTAATTCACCGCTTTTGTTTTTTCCTTCATTTTTTAGATAACTATAATAGTCATCATAACTGTCAAGATTCAATGCCACTAATCGTTTACGTAGCCGACCAGCTACCAGGGCGCGCTTTGCATCATTCATGGATATTCCGGCGCGTTCGAATATCAATCCGCGAAATTTTCTGAAAACCTCATCAGTTAAATGAAACTCCGTAAGAACTTTCATTGATCGTAGCTCGAGGATGTACCGACCTTGAAGCCATGGATAGCTTTCACATTTTTTTTAAACTGATCAATCGTAGTAGATGTACGAGTCGATAGTTCATCCGATAAACAAAAGCTTTCATGCAATACCTGTCCATGCCGCATCATAGCGGTAAAAATTTCACCATTTATGGTCCATTGCTTATCAGCAGTGTCAAAAGCTTTAAGCAGCAGACCACAGGTGTTATTCATTAGAAAAACCTTTTTCATTGTTACACTTCATCACAACATTAAAAAATTAGGCAAACTCTGATAATTCATCCATGAATTATTCAGAACTTCCTTAGTAAAAAACATACAACTATTTTTTTAAAGACTTACCTCTTACTCTAAACATGTTAAAATTAATCAATACGAATCTAGTGCATAACCTTATTACCTCTTGCTCTGATCGAATCATTCTTTATCGCTTCAAAGTGGCGACTTTCATCACCAATCACCTGATTGATTAGACTTGGGACATCTAACACAAGAGCAACCATGCCACTGCCCAGGATAGTAAAACCGGCAAATCCGTTTAAATCTTTGAATACTCTACCAAGAGGTTTGATAACAGCCTGCACTTCACCGAGCAATTCATCTACAAACAGGCCGATCTTTCTATTAGAGAACATTACAACCACCAGATTAATTCTTTTATTTCTATCTATCACAGGCGCAGGTACTCCATTAAATGTGTTATCGAAATATTCTCTCAGGTGTACTACCGGTAAGACTTCATCGCGCAGAGTAATATAATTATGCTGAGCAGCTTCCTCTATTTGATCATTTGTCAGAGTGATGCACTCATGCACCATATCCAATGGAAAGATATAGGATTCCTGATCTAGTCGAACATTAAAACCATCAATAATCGCCAGTGTTAATGGCAGCTGTATGGTGATGGTAGTCCCTTTACCAAGCTGCGAGTCGATATAGATATTTCCCCGTAGTGACTCGATATTACGCCGCACAACATCCATACCTACACCACGCCCTGAAATATTACTTACCTGTTCAGCGGTGGAAAATCCAGCTGCAAAAATTAAATTGAAGGCTTCCTTATCCGTAAGATTTGAAGTCTCTGTTATCAGGCCTTTTTCCTGTGCTTTGCGTTTCAGTTTCTCCGGATCCAGACCCTGTCCATCATCTATCACCTGTATAGTGATGTACCCCGCTTCATGTTGTGCCTGTAACGTAATTAGACCTTCAACATTCTTACCTGCCAGGGCTCTTTCCTGAGGTGATTCGATACCATGATCCAGAGAGTTACGAATCAGGTGCATAAGTGGGTCACCTATCTTTTCAATCACGGTTTTATCCAGCTCAGTATCCGCCCCGTATATTTCTAGCCTTACCTGTTTACCCATTTCATTTGAAAGATCCCGTATAACACGATGAAACCGATTAAAGGTCATACCAATGGGAACCATACGTAACCCCAGAGAAATCTCACGCAAATCCTCCAACGCCAGGGTAAGACCTTCAATGGTTTCATTTAGATCTTCGTCGGCAATAGTAGCGGCTATCTGGTCGAGTTTTGCTCCATTTATAACCAGCTCGCCAACCAGATTTATCAGTTTGTCCAACTTATTAGAGTCGACCTTGACAAAATTCAGCGCTTTTTGCTTGTTTTCACGAATATTGCTCTGTTTTTTCAAAGCCTCTTCAACTACATCTTCCTGCACCATTCCCTTTTCGACCAATAACTTTCCGGTCAGCTGGGTTTGTGGATCCATCCCTGCCTGCAGGTTTTCATTTTGCAGTTTCAATACAAACTGCAATTCAGATTCTGTCAGGGTTCCGATTTGCATCAGAATTTGTCCTAGTGCCAATTCATCCTCTGGAACCTGTTCAATCAAGTGCTTGTAATCAGAAAACAGGCTTTTTGGTGGCAATACATGAAGTTCGACACCTTCAATTAGATCGAAAACCTCACTGATCTGTTCCTTAGTGGCCATACTTTGCAAAGCAATTTCATAACCCAGATAACATTGCTCTGGATCAATTTCTTCCTGAACAGGAATGATATCGCTTACCAGTACAGCCTGCTTGATTTCCCCAAGATCCTCCAGTTGTCTAAATATAACCACCGGGTTAAAACCCAAACGGAAGGTATCTGGACCAAAACGAACTGATATATGGAAGTTATCAGTTTCAGCTGAGCCTGTACCCTGCTCTTCTGATGCTTGCTGTGGATCATTTAATTTTTCTTCCTGCTTATTTATGGACTCAGCCATAGTGCTAACAGAACCCGCCTTAAAGGCATTGAGCAAGTTTATTAAATCCTCTTTTTCAGACTTGTCACCCTCATAGTCATCTTCAATCCCTGCAATTAACGAAGCTATAAAATCTTTGGATCGCATCAATACGGTAATCAATTCTGAAGAAGTCGGTATCAGGCAGTTACGCATATCGTCAAGCACATTCTCAACCACATGCGTGAATTCAACAATATAATCCAGACCGAAAAGTCCCGCTGATCCCTTGATGGTATGAGCTGCGCGAAATATTGTATTCAGGGTTTCTTCATCACTGTCTTGCTCCAGAACTAACAGGGTGTCTTCCATATCCAGCAACAGCTCTTCACCCTCAGAAATAAATATCTGAACATTCTCATCAATTTCCATTAGGCATCCTCCTCTTGCAGAGTAGAATTCCTTACCTGGCTTTCATCACCCGTAGAATTCAGAAAGTCATTTACATGTAGCGTATTAAACATAGCTTGTAACGTCTCTGGCACCTTCATTAGCTCAAGCTTCTGAGATTTCTCCAGTGTGCTTCGCTTACAGCTAAGCAATAACTGTACAAAGCTGGAATCCACATCCTCAATCTTTGACAAATCCAGTATCAAGGGGCTATCACCGCTCCATTCTTTTAGAATGCGTTCCAGTAAAGCTGATATTACATAGATATTCGCTTCACCTGTTATCGCTATAGGTTTCATTAGCTACTCCTTTTAGCCGATATCATCTTGTTCAGTTACTATCAGGCAACACCTTCAATACCCCGTTCAATATTCATATCATTAACAATGGAAATTTCAGCCGCTGACAATACCTGATCAATTTCAAGTATCACAATAAAACCATTATCAGTTCGCGCCATACCTTTAATAAAGCTGGTTTTAATATTCGCACCTAAACTTGGACGAGGATCTATTTTGTCTTCTGGAATTTCGATAACCTGCAACACCTTTTCGACAACAACTCCTATGGTCACCATCTCGTCACCCATCATAACTTCCATAATGACAATGCAGGTACGTTTACCAAACTCGGTTTTTTCCAGACCAAACTTAGCCGAAAGATTAATTACAGGCACTACATTTCCTCGTAGATTGATAACGCCCTCAATAAACTCCGGTACCATTGGCATTCGCGTTAACTTTCCATAACTTATTATCTCGAGAACATTAGTAACAGGCACCGACATTCCTTCACCTGATAGCTCAAATGTCAGGTGCTGATCCTGTTCTGTTATTGTAATTTCTTCCTCCATCCGTTCTATTGACATCATGCGATCCTTTAAACTTTTCTATTTAATTGAATTCTTCTTAAGCAGTTAATAGATACATATCCAGCTTCCAAATAAATTCAGGTATAACAGTTCTATCAACTGATCATCTCAAATTGTTAAAAGCTGCAGAGCTAACTGACGCCCGCCTAACGCCTTTTGAAATCTATTCTGTACTTTTATCACCATTCCGATGCATCTCACTCACCACCGAAATTTCTTCCATAGACAGCACCTTGCTTATATCCAGTATCACAATAAAATTTTCTTCCATACGTGCCATGCCTTTGATAAATTTCGTATCTATATTTGCGCCAAGACTTGGGCGAGGTTCGATCTCACTTGCCGGAATTTCAACAACCTGTAGAACCTCTTCAATGACTATACCCATCTGAACTGTACTACTACCAGCGTCAAACTCCATGATGATGATACAGGTACGTTTATCAATCTCATTTCTTTCCAAACCAAACTTAACCGCAAGGTTAATCACAGGAACAACATGTCCGCGTAGATTAATCACTCCTTCAATAAAGTCGGGCAGCATCGGCATTTTGTTAATTTTCCCATAGCGGAGAATTTCCCTGACATTCATTACCGGAAGCGCCATCTCCTCACCCGACAATTGAAAGGTGAGGTGCTGATCCTGCTCAGCCACTGAAATTTGTTCAATAATCTGATCTAAAGATGACATAACAACTCCTTTAAAATCGCTCGAAGCCTAAAGGGAGATCTACTTCTTCATCCCTGTCCGGTCTGTTTTCATTATTACTCGAACTGGCCTTTTGCTGATCCCGACTATGCTTGTGCCTGCTATTTATCTGTTCTCCACGAGGCCCACCCTGCTCACCAGATCCTATATTGAAAAAAGACATCATATCCTCTAGTGACAACGCCTGAGAATTCATCTCCTCCGAGGTTGATGCCAGTTCTTCGGCGAGTGCGGCATTATTTTGTGTCACTGAATCCAGCTGAGTCATAGCGCCATTAATTTCCCCAATACCACTAGACTGCTCTTCACTGGCGGCGCTAATTTCCTGCACAAGATCTGCTGTTTTAGAGATACTGGGCACTATTTGTTCTAGTAGTTGCCCGGCCCGTTCAGATACCGAGACACTCGATCTGGCAAGTTCACTAATCTCATTAGCGGCCATTTCGCTGCTGCCAGCTAATTTTCTTACCTCTGCAGCAACCACTGCAAAACCTTTTCCATGCTCGCCAGCTCTCGCCGCTTCTATTGCCGCATTCAATGCCAGTATTTTCGTTTCATAGGCGATATCCTCAATGACACTGATTTTATCCGCGATATGTTTCATAGCATCAACGGTTTCCTTAACTGCAGCTCCACCTTCCTTCGCCATATTGGCTGATTCTTCAGCCATCTTTTCAGTCTGTTTGGCGTTATCAGCATTCTGATCTACATTGGCACTCATTTCTTCCAGCGCACTAGAGGTTTCTTCTACGCTTGCTGCCTGTTCAGAGGCTCCACTGGATAGATTTTGTACAGATTCGCTGAGTTGAGTTGAACCCTGTGCAATATTCTGACTCGCAATCTTCACATTACTGACGATATCGCGCAGATGAGTTAACATCCCCTGCAGTGCGGTAGCCAGAATACCTGCTTCATCTTTCTGGTCGACATCTATTGAACCTGTTAGATCACCGGATGCAATGCGTTTGGCCGCATCAACCGTGACCGACATGGGGCGGGTAATACCTCTGGTTATACTAACGCCGACAAGAATACCGATGACAACCGATGCCAGCACTACAAAAGCCAGATTGCGAAAAGCGAACTGGGTAGTATCAGCAGCTTCCTGCTTACTATTTCGCATCTGCTTTGAAATCAATTCTTCGGTAGTATTGATTAAATCAGTTACCTCATCACCAATCGAGTCAAGCAGCTCCATAGACTGATCAGCAATTTGCTGATTTTTTATCATCGACTTTTTGGCTTTGATCAAATCCAGAGCCTGCTTATTAAAATCATTTAAATCTGTTTTGAGTGTACTGAGTTTTTCGATGATTTGAGGACTGCTTGCTTTGGAAATTTGAACTCCGTCAAGAACACCACCGTCGCGGGTAACCTTGACTAAATCCTGTAGACGGGAGCTTGACTCCTTATATTCTGTCAATACTGTGTCAATGTAACTCATTTTAGTTTTTTGGCCGAGTTCCTCCATAGAAGCTCTTGCCTGAAGTGCTAATATCTTCATCTCCATTGCAGCATCCAACATTGCCACATCACGCTCAAGCACCAGCTTTAGTTCTTCTAAATTTTTTGCTTTAGCTTTTTCCTGCTCTAAGCGCTGTGCCGCCAATTCTTCAATTTCATCAAGAATGAGTAACATGCTAGAAAAGGCCTGCTTAAGGTTAAGCCTGGCCCAATCCATACGCTTCTTATTCTCTATCAACGTTCGGCCTGATTTAATCATAGAATCAGCCGCTGGCATGAATTTCGCATAATGAAACTCATCGGCCTGGTTTATTTTCTGGATTATGTCTGGATCGTCAGCTTTCATTATCGTAGAGCCGTCGACTTCTCCACCCTTCAGAATCATGCCGACAGAAGTGTCAAAATCTTCAATAGCTTTAAGATAATCTTGATATATGCCATCCAACGATTGTTCATCATCGGAGGCCATTACAGAGGTAGCTCCTTTATACTCTTCCAGTGTGTTGCGGGTTCGCCACAAGGCAATTTTCATTTCGTTAGCGATGTCCGACATCGGTGCGGATTTATCACCCAACAGATGAAGTTCATGCTCAAGGCTGCCCAGCCCCATATAGCCAATCCAACTGGATAAGATCACTAAAATTAGTAAACTACCAAATCCTATTGTTAGTTTTTTACCAATTTTCAAGTTCTTCCAGCTCATATTCCATCTCTCCTTAAAGCAGATCAGATTAATTACCCTATAATTCCCTGTTGAAATGCTCAGATCTTTAATATATAGAAGATATATGTAATTGCACAATATAAATATCGATCTTATTAATGTGTATTAACCCTGCTTATTAGAAAATATTGCTTCCTCCAGGCAAACAAAAGGGGGGGATCTGTCTAGAATTTAAACTACTGACCCGAATGGCACTGACTTAGGCAAAAAATCTCCTCGCTAGCGACAGCGCGGCGGTCTACGGTCTATAACCTCGATGAAATCCACTTCTTAAATGGTTGTTCCTCGTAAAGATAGTACATAAGGGCCTGTTAGCATGTGTTAACTGACCCCAGTATAAGTAATGACCCAACTCCTGATTTGCTTTAACAAATTAATATTAAATTCACGCAATAGCCGTTAACATATATGATTAACAGGATCTTCTAAAGCCTATGGTTTAAGGCAATTAAATATTGCTATCGACTAAATCAGGCTACTCATAATTATTTTTTATCTTGTAGATGGATGGATACATTAATTCAATGACACGTATAGTTTATGATGGCCGGTCCAACTGCGCACAAAATAAACCCACCCATTTTCTGAATATATAAACCACTTATCGTCCATGTCCGTTGGCTTATGACCAGACATTATTTTCTCAGCATCAGAATCCCAGAAGAAGTTTGTATATCCCAAGTCTTCTCGCTCATCAGGTATCGGCTTAGTTTTCCAGTCTGACTTTTGTACCACGATACTTCCTTGACGCTTAACGCCCACAATCACTGGGAAATTTAAGCTGCGTAACAGAGTGGAGTAGCTTAAATTTTTCCATTTGCATTGACCTCATTATGTGTAATTATCACCGTTAACTTGTAAAAAATTCGAGTTCTTCTCTCGTCTTCACCAAGTGATCAATTTCAAACTCGGAATCAGCAGTAAACAAGTATCGTAGATCTGCTTCCCCTTCTGTTTCGTCAAATGCACACTTCATAAGCTCTAAAGCCATTCTGAGGTATCCTTCTTTGTTCGCATATAGAGCCACTTCGCCAAATGACACAAATTTTGCCTCTGCAGAGTTTTTCGATACCTCGGCCTCTAAATTTCGAATAAACTCGATTATCTTTTCGTCATCCATACTTTTTCCATATAGCTGGGACATTTTTATATTGATCAGGTAAAGACTCTTTAGCTTCGAGTACTGACCTATAGTCACCATCCTGCTCTGATTCCCAGTCTTTATCACAGCTAATCATGTAGACAACATCGCTAGACTCATATTTGCATATAGCCAATCCAAATATCTCAGACGCTTCAGTTCCGTCTTGGAACAGTACAACACCAAATGGTTTTTCGCCCGACCATGCCCATTCAATAACCTTAGCACCATCTATTTCTGTTGGCGGATTACTCATATTCTCTTTTGCTCATAACGCCCATGCTCAGCGGGCCCAAACGTAGCAAGGCGTTTGCGCAACAACGCCGAAGGCATGCGCAAAAAGCCGCGCGGAGTTTGGGTCCGCTGGAACTACTTGCTATATAAACATTGGTCTTCTTCAAGGCTTTAACTCTCTGGCAAGGACTCAAATTCTTTTCGCTTTGACTCAAACCATTTATTCATTTCTTCAGGGTTCTTCATAAGTTCTTGCATTTTTTGCATTGCTTCCAAATGTGCTGCATCCTGCTTTTGGTACATTTCCATTCCATGCTGCTTGCTCAACTCAGCCATTTCTTCAAATGTATTCGCATGAAACTCTTTTTCACAGGCTCCACCTAACTGATTACAATTCATTGTCTTCATTTCTGACTCCTTATCTTTCTTGTTTGATACGTCTAACGCCGAGCTCAACGGAAAAATCGATCGAGGGGAGATTTTATCCGTTGCAGCGCCTTGTTAGCAGTGACTTGATTCATGTTAGTAGCCAAGGTACTTCTTGTTTGGCATTTCACCTTTAAAGAAACCCTCGAATATTAATAGTAATCGCTCTCTACGCTGATATAGCTGTTCTTTATTAATACCTTCAATTTTAAAGCCGTCATTTGAGTCAAAATGACAGCCAATAGACTGTGACAAATAACTATAAATTTGCATTACGGGACAAAACACATCTCGTGGAATATTGCTTTGGCCTTTATATTTATCGCACTCATCGTAAAGATATTTCTCTAATTTAAGATACTCTTCATCGTCCCAAATTTGTTTCTCGTGAAATATACCTACAAAGGACTCACCTGAGTACTCTTTGCTTCCTGTAAAGTTACGGTTTATTTCGTTCATTATTATTTTCTGCTAACGACCCAAATCACTGGAAAATTTAAGTGAAGGGAGGAACGAACGTAGCTTAAATTTTTCATGTGGGTTTGCCTTGTTAGGCAACAGACAATTTCAGCTATTGATTATCTTCAACACTCAAAACTGTGGGAACCACATTAATAAGACCTTCTGCACCAAAAACTAGTTTTTGTATATCTCTAAATGAATTCAAATATTTTATGCAAGACTCCACATCGAATTTGCTTGGTGATGGAAGAAGTTCTCCAAGCGGGCCAGCATAACCTAATACTGATATTGTAACTCTAGTGTCACTCTTATCTAATTGCGCTGACGCAGCTAGGTTTGGTAGTGTTAAATCAAAGTCACTTTTAAAGTTAGTTGTAGCTACGGATAACCGGACAGCCACACCAATTTCATATTTTTTATTTTCTCTGGTTTCGATACGGAATCTTTTAGCATCATGTATTACTCCAGCCTGAACTTTACTTGCTTCACCACCAAATAAATTTGAAAAGAAGCTAACTTTTCCAGCAGCAGCGTCTCGGTATGTATGTATTTGAACATCCCAGCGTTCTAACGGTTGTGCCTCCTCGAAATTTCTATCAGCGCCAACTATATTTTGCTGTAAACCCAAAAGTTTATTTTGGTTACCATCAGCAATATTCGTGTTAATCATTGGTTGTCCGTTATTGCCCATTGGGCGATATTTGAATTTCTGGTCTCCACGTAACTCAGCATTGAATTTCACAACGTCTTCGGAAAGACTCATATCTGAGGGATCAATTATTTTTCTCATATCATTCTCCTTATGTACCGCTTAGAGCGGATCAGTTTCTTTATTTTGCCTTCTCTGCCTAACGTTACGCTCTGCGGGAATTTGAGAGCGACAGCGAACAAACTTTCCGTAGAAGCGACTTGTTTATTAATCATTACGTATACCTAAAGCCAATTTTATTTTTGTTTTTATCCGGCCTCCGCACTCTAAAATCATAAACATATTACCTTTATGAATTGAGTAAAATTTATGATTATATTTTTCTTCATACTTATTGAATTTAAAATTATATAATAATTCTAATTTTTCTTTTATTTTCTTAAGTGATGAGATGCATTGATCTTTTTCCAATTTAAATATACCCTCTATTCTCACAATAACTCCATTATCCTTATTTGCCATTACAATAATTTTATTAAAGGGCTGCACCGGCTCATAGATTTCATGATCTATAGAATATTGTACATAATTTACTCCATTAATTACTGAAATTCCATTACCCATTCGGTTATTACCTTTCAGTTCCTCAACTTTAGATAAAAGTTTTATATTAAATAATTCGTCCGGTAATTTACTAGAATATACGCTGTTTGAAATTAATAATAACAAAATAAATATGTATGTATTTTTCATTTTAAACACTCACTATAAATATAAACCCCACATCAGCGGCAAAATTGCTAGCGCGGCAATTTTGTCCGGCTGCATGCGAATGTTATGTGGATAGAGCGCCTTGTGGCTTTTGGATGTCAATATTAATCAGTCGAAATTTTCTTTTCTAATCACTATCCTTTTTATCTATATTTTCAGCGATTTTTTCTACTGCCACAGTCAATCGTTCTACCTGTTCTAAACTTTTATCTATGTAATCTTGCATTTGTTTTTTTTGTTTTTGTGCGTTTTGTGAATGGGCTTTAATAAAATATATCCAGACCACTATCAAAACCACGAACGGAGCCCAACTAATTATGATTTGCTTCACTTTCTTATCCTCAAATGTTTGTTTTCCATTGCCTAACGTTTGGTTAACCGGCATAGGTGCCGCCAGCGATGGAGTCCCAGTTGCACTACTTGTCAGGTGCTTGCCATACATAAATTCATATAATTCCTGTATATATTTTAAAAACTTATTTGAAGCTTCAGGTGATGTCAAAAGAGATGTTAAAAATAATTGATGTATTTTATAGTATTTATGAGCGTGTTCATTGGAGTTTGTTATACCCTTTAAATAAAGCAACACATTTTCATGACTTAGTTTCGCATAATAAGCGTTGAACACCTCCCTAAGAACTTTCCTATTACGGACATGAGCTTTTTTTAGTAGGTAGGATTCTGATAAATCATCATGTTTGTTCGTGTTTTCCATCAGGTATATTAAAAAACTATTGTATATTTGAATATCGAAGTTTCCTGACAAGGCCACTATTCTCATTGTGTCAGAAATTCTTTTGCTTTTTTCCCCTATAGAATACGCCATCTCCCTAGCTAACATTAATTTATAACTATCCAAGTATGATTGTATCCTTACTGAACTGCTTTCACCTGCTTCTGCGCTACCAACAAAAATACTAGTAACAAATATCAACAAATAATAATTAAATCTCTTCACTGTGATCTTCACCTTATAATTAAAGCACATAACGTTTTACATTAAGGGCTTGCGCCCCGGCTCTGTTCGACGCGGCACAACAGTGACCGCAATTCCGACAACAGCGCTTTGTTATTCCGCATTACAGTTTATTTTAACCACTTTATCATTGATTAATGTCGCCTCTATAAACCCAGGACTACCCTTTGATGATCGCCACTTGAAATTTTTGCCGTTAATTTCCAATGGGTTCCCAAGGTAAAAATAGATATCTGATATTGAAGCCCCCTCCATCACTTTAGCGCACCAATGTTGAGGGGCTACCCAAACACCACAATTGCCGTTAACGTAGCAACTCTTTGTGACACAGTAAGAACCATTTGACGCCCATTTTCCTTCAATCAGTTCGCAGCCATGTTGTGTGTGATTTGCCAAAACATATAAAGAGGTAGCAAGTATGGGTAAAGATATCAGATAAAATATTCGAATCTTCATCTTATTTTTGTAACATAACGCACCGCCTCACTGGTGAGCGACCGGAGGTTTCGAGTCCAGTGCAAGCGATTGTTAAGTGCGAACATTCGATGCCCTTCTCTTCAAGACATACCACCCGGTTAGAGCCGATGTAGTACCGATGAAAGAGTAAACAAGAATTAAACTCATTGCTCCGAGCCAATCTGCTTCCAGACCCGAGGGATTTCCGTGAGCCCCGATAGAACCGCCAAAATAACCTAAACCAAATGGAACACAGAAACCTACTATTAAAAATATTACCAGTGAAGCTTTTGATGATGTTGCTTCAAATATTGGTCCCAGAACCACCATAAAAACTGCGGCAAAGATGAAGCCGGTAACCCAAAATACACCCATAGCTATAAAAGTAGCTGTAATTAAATCTGGATCGTAGTCAGGATAAGACTCGATTAGCATAAACATTGTACCAAGAAAGCACGTTACAGTTGCTGCTGAAATCACTGCGATAGCTAGATTTTTCATATTGCACTTAACGTCTGGCATCACAGGGGAAAAACCAGAGTGAAGCGGCGGTTTTTCCATCCTGTGCATACCCTTTGTTAGCTGGTTTTAAATTTTTGTTCAATTCTCCAAGTACCATCGCCTATAGGACTAAAAACAATTTTATGATAAATATCAAAAAATGCTACATTAGATTTTGTGCTGCTTTCTTGAAAAATTTCAGAATAATGCTCCTCGACATAATTTATCACCTCTATATCAAAACGAAATGGTCTAGCCAGTATTTTATTTTCAAGTAATTTAACGCCAGCATATTGATGAACTTCCTTCTTTCTTTCTAATAGGGGAGGGATTATAAAGTTGTTAGCTTCAGAAAATTGTTTTAATTCCTTAAATAACTCTTCAATAGCAGTCTCTCCTAAATATTCTTCTTTAAAACTTATTTTCCAGTTTTGCAAATACTTATCTTTCAGAATGCTTTTATTGTTAGACGGGGTAGATTTGCGTACCTGATTAACTTCATTTTGAATTCCTAAAAATTTTAAATCTTTAATTAATTCTTTAGGTAAAAAGTACCCAGTTGGGCCATCCCCTAAATATAAGAAATTACCATCCAAAGCGGAATAAGCCCATTTCGTGAACCCATAGATGAAATTATCGTTTTCATTTTTCGTAAAAACCCACTCCTGTTTAACGCCGTCATGAATAAACGAAATTGTCATGTTCTGATTGGGGTCTTCTTCACCATCTGAATTTACTGGATGAATCAATTCTAAGTTTTCAACTTTAATACCCCCTTTTGATTTTTCAACAACCGTTTCAACGTTTGAATAAAATTCTCTAATCAGATTACCTTTAAGCCAGCCTCCTTCAGCCAACGAATAAAATAGTACGTTATCAGGTCTGATTTCATTTAATAGGTTTAGAGCTAAATCAGACGGATCAAAGTCGTCATCAATAACTTTTCGTAATTCATTAATTGAGAACTCATTTTCCGATATGATCCCATGCCTAGCATACATATCCAGTATAGATTCAATATTCATGGTGATTCCTGTGGCAAGCTAACAGAATGATAAACGAGACCCCCGGATCTCATTATCATGTTTTAGTAAGATAGAGAATTTCCTTAATTTTGTCATTCTATTCAATTAGATAGGATTTTCATGTCACGTTATCATTGTAAGGATAATGTGACAAGACCATTATTCATGGCTTTTTAAGGAGTGGCACTTTTGGGGTAATCTATCTCAATCTCAGAATCCACGTTTAGTTGATCATATTCGCCTGATCTGCCGGCAAAGGCATCTCAGTATAAAAACCGAGCAGTCATACCTCACCTGGATACGACAATTTGTCCGCTTTCACGACTTGAAGCCCCCCCTGAGATCTGGGACAGGTCGAAATTGAGGACTATTTAAACCACTTGGCCTCGAAACGTCACGTGTCTGCCAGTACTCAGTCCTCCGCATTGAATGCTATCGCCTTTCTCTATAGGGATGTTTTGTCCATGGAAGTGCCCAAACTGGGGCGATTCCAGAAGATCAAGCGCTACCAGACCATACCCGTAGTGATGTCTATTGGCGAAGTTCAGGCTTGTCTACGAGAGATGACGGGGACTACTCGACTGATGGCAGAGCTCATATACGGATCTGGCATGCGTATTGGAGAATGTGTCACCTTACGGGTCAAAGATATTGATTTTGATCATAGATCTATCACCGTTCGTGCAGCTAAAGGTAATAAAGACCGGGTCACATTGCTTCCTGAATCCGCAATACCTGCTCTAGAACGACATCTGGTCAAGGTTTCTGAACTCCATGTTGATGACCGATTGAAGGGCAATGGTTATGCACCGATGCCAAATGCTCTCTACAAGAAATACCCCTCCGCATCTCGAGAGATTGGCTGGCAATTTGTATTCCCGTCAACCGTAGTTCGGCCCTGGAGAGATTCCGGTCATCAGGCTCGTTGGCATTGCTCACCCAGCACCTTGCGTCGTGCTTTTAATAAAGCTGTCCGATCGGCTGGAATTCACAAGCATGTGGGGGTTCATACTCTTCG
>JBNKPX010000031.1:0-34831 GCA_050295575.1 Gammaproteobacteria bacterium
GGTTACTGTGCATCCACTGTTCAATCTGAGCGGCATTATCGCAATGCATCTGATAGGCGACATCGATCAGATCCAGTTGTAGAGCTACATTCAGGGTGTAACCACCCGCAAAATAGCGTTGTAATTCTTTCCAGGGAATGCGCGCCGTCTCACTGTTTAATTTACCGCGTATTAATTCCTGTGATGTAATTTCGGGTTCAGTCATGCTTATCTCGGGACTTATGGACTTTGCTCGTTGGTTTACTTGATACCCAGAGTGCCTGGGAGCTTGCATTTGCGCACCATATCAATGACGAGTTGAATCGCTTCCTTACGTGGATAGTGCTTGCGCCATGCCAGTGCAACCGTGCGACTGGGCTGAGGGTTGGCAAAAGGCTTAATCTTGATTAACTGTTGATTGTGCTGGCTGTGTAACATGCTGGTACAGGGCAAAACCGTGATGCCGGTACCTGCAGCAACCATATGGCGCATAGTTTCCAGCGAGCTACCTTCCAGTGAGCGGGTAAGTTCGTTACTGGAAGAGATACATTGCGGACATGCCTCCAGCACCTGATCGCGGAAGCAGTGTCCAGCACCCAGCAGCATCAGGTCTTCACCGGCTAGCTCGTCTGCACCTATTTCTTTACGTTCACTCCAATGGTGTTGATTGTGCATGGCGACCATAAAGGGTTCATCGTAAAGCGCCTGGGTTTCTATACCTGGCTCATCAAAGGGATAGGAAATAATAATCGCATCCAGATCGCCCTGTTTTAACAACTGGCTCAGGTTGTGGGTAAAGTTTTCCTGGATAATCAGTGTCACCCGTGGGGCTTTTTCTGTGATGCGAGGTATCAAGCCGGGTAACAGATAAGGTGCGATGGTATAGATAGCACCCAGTCTAAAGGTGCCAGATAATGGGTCTTTACCCTGCTGTGAAATTTCATTGATAACCTGAGCCTCGCGTAATACCTTCTGTGCCTGCTGTACGACTTTCTGGCCGATTTCGGTAATGCGTATTTCGTTTTTCGAACTGCGCTCGAATAGCTTAATATCCAGTTCTTCTTCGAGCTTTTTGATCGCTATGCTTAAGGTGGGCTGACTTACAAAGCAGGATTGCGCAGCCTGACCAAAATGTTTTTTCTGGGCAACTGCTACTATATATCTGAGTTCGGTGAGCGTCATGACAGCTGAAACTATGATTGAACGATTATTGTGTAAGGATGAAGCGTGTTTTGCAATCAAAAAATTATTATCGATCAATTATATCTATTGAATTTATTTTACTAATCCTTAAAAATGACGCTATGAAAGCATTAATTGACCGTTTTTTTAAACCCGCGTTTGATCGTTTTAATCAACATCAACCAGCAATGGCCATAGATCTAGCTACAGCTGTGCTGTTGATTGAGGTGAGTAAGGCAGACTTCGAGCAGGATGAAACTGAGCTGGCAACAATCAGAAGCCTGTTATTAAAGCATTTATCTATTGGCGAGCAGGAGCTTGATGCGCTGTTACAGAATGCGCATGAAGAGGCTGATCAACTGGTTTCGTTACAGCATATTACACGTTTAATGAATGAACAGCTCGATCAACAGGGTAAGGTTAAAGTGATAGAGCTTATGTGGAAGGTAGTCTACGCCGATGGTGAGAAACACCATTACGAAGAACATTTGATGCGCCAGATATCAGATTTACTGTATGTTGACCACTCTGATTTTATCCAGGCTCGCCATCAGGCAGAAGCTGCTGCCTCTGCCTGATGGGCTGAGGATTTCACGCGTTATTTGGTGAAGAATTGCTGGCGTATTTTGATGTTGCCAGTCTGATTATCCTGAGTGGTTACATCAATAGAAAAATCCAGTGTTTCTTCGTTGGCGACTGAAAATACACTGATGTAATACACTGCGTTTTGCTCTTCAATTTTGCGCAGGTCGATAGCGCGCAACTGGCCGCTTAGGTTAGTTGCGCTAACCTTGATATCTGCTTCAGCACCTTCAAATCCACTGCCTTTTTTCAATACCGAGATATTCAGTAAGCCCCGGTTTGTACTGCGAGTAATGCCATAGGCTTTGGCTACTGATGGGGGTAGGGACTCGGTGGATAGGGCATTGTAATGGACGATGTAGTTGCCGATGGTTAGTGAGTTTTCTGCAAAAGCGAAGGTGGGTAAACAGAAAAGTAGAGTGGAAATGATTAATTTTATGGTTATTTTCATTGCTATTCTCCTCTGGTATCAAAGCGACTGAGGGGGTGTTTTTATAGGGTCTCAGCTGTAAAGAGTATAGATTGATTTTATGCAAAAAGATTCGATTATTTATTCTCTAGCTGTTGCAAAGCCTCGGGTAGCTGCTCGATACCTTCAATCAAAACCGTTTTAGAGCGTTGATTTAATCCCTTGTGTATGAGTATTTTTGATTTGGCTATGTTGAATAGTTTGGCTAGAAAATCAATTAATGCCTTATTGGCTTTACCATCAATGGCCGCTGCCTTGATCTGGATTTTTAAGCGCTTATTGTATAGACCACATAATTGATTCTGTTTTGCTCCTGGCTGCAGGTGGCAGTAAAGTGTCAGGCGCTTATTATCCAGCGACCAGGGGTGTGGGTTCATAGTTGGGCAGCTAGATGAATGACAGGTGGAATTAATAGCATCTTGATCACCATAAGCGCCAGTGTGGCAAATAACGGGGAGAGATCAAGCCCACCCATGGGAGGGATAAATCGACGGATCGGTTGCATGACTGGACGGCTGATGGATGCAATGAGCGCGGTCACGGGATTGTAAGCCCCCGGGTTAACCCAGCTGAAGATTACCTCAATAATAATCGCGAACAGGAATATATTAATAATAGTAGCGAGTATTTCACCAATAGCGATTACAACCAGTCCTGCAATGCTAATGCTGGCGATAGGGACTAGCACATTCGCAATATCCAGAGCAGCAGCCCCCAGAGCGCGCACCAGAAAATATTTGACCATGAGCAGTAGCAGAGATAGCACTATTGCAGCCATGTCCTGACCGGCAAAGCCAGGGATTACCCGGCGTAATGGCTTAAGTGGTGGTGTAGTCGCTCGCACCACAAATTGAGAAATGGGGTTGTAGAAGTTGGCGCGTAGCATTTGAAATAAAAATCGCAGCAATACCAGCATGACATACAGATCAAACAGTGTATTGATGATCAGTAACAGGGGTGATGCCAGATAAGATGATCCCATTGCTTTTTTCTCTTAATTAATATTGCTTATGTATTGCTGTTATCTTACTTATCAAGGTGCTCTATTGAGCCAGTTGTTCAGCTAGCTCGATTGAACGGGTATTCGCTGCTGCAGTTGCCTGAGCAACCATGCCATATATGTCGCTGGAAATGAAACTGGCAATGGCCTGTTCGGTAGTGCCGCCCGGTGAGGTGACCTGTTTGCGTAGATTGATTACATCCTTGCCAATAGACATGGTGGCAGCACCCAGAGCGGTCTGGCGTGCTAATTTCGCTGAGGTTTCTGCATCCAGCCCCAGTTGAATGCCGGCTTTTTCGAGTGCTTCTATGAACAGGAAAAAATACGCTGGGCCGCTACCGGATATGGCTGTGACCGCATCCAGCAGGCTTTCTGAATAGACCCAAACCGTGATTCCAGTGCTTTGCATGATGGACTCAGCCTGTTGCTTCTGTAATTCCGTCACATATTGATTTGCGTATAAACCGGCGGCACCCTGTGCTACCAGTGCTGGGGTATTGGGCATGCAGCGAACCATTGGCAAGCCGTCGCCCAGCCAGCCATTAATGTCCTTTTCGCGTAGCCCGGCAGCAATACTGATAAATAAAGGCCTGTGCGAGGCTAGAGAGATCTCGCCACATACCGATTGCATAGCCTGAGGTTTGACTGCGAGAATAACAATCTCTGCCTGACTAACGGCCTGATTTATGTCGCCTTCACAACGGATATTAAAATCCGATTGTAGCTGGTCAAGTTTTTCCTGATTGATGTCGCAGGCGATGATTTTATCGGCTGGATAGCCTTTTGTGACCAGTCCACCAATTATGCTGCCCGCCATATTGCCCGCGCCAATAAAACAAAGAGTTGCCTGTGTCATACATTAACCTGTGTGTTGCGTTTTCCAAAAATGGCAGTGCCTATTCTAACCAGCGTTGAGCCCTGTGCAATGGCTGCCTGCATATCACCGCTCATGCCCATTGATAATGTATCGCACTCAGGATGTTGTTTGTGCAATTTTTGCAGCAGTGTATGCATTCTGGCGAATGGGATGCATTGTTGCTGATAGTCATTCTGTACCGATGGTATTGCCATCAATCCGCGTAATTTAAGCTGCGGTAATTGTGCTATCTGCTCGGCCAGAGGTAATACCTGATCGGCACTAATACCCGACTTGCTGGCTTCATTGTCGATATTGACCTGCAGCAGGATATTGAGTGGCTTGAGTGTCCTGGGGCGCTGCTGGCTAAGTCTTTCAGCAATCTTGTAGCGATCAACGCTATGCACCCAGTCGAACAGCTCACTGATTTTGCGTGTTTTATTGGATTGAATAGGGCCGATGTAATGCCACTGTATGCCTTTGTCTGCCAAAGTCTGAATCTTTAGCTCAGCTTCCTGCAGGTAATTTTCTCCGAAATCAATTTGACCAGCCTGATAGGCTGCAAGAATATCTGACACGGGTTTGGTTTTGCTTACTGCTAACAGGGTTATAGCATCAGACGATCGTCCGGCAGCCATTGCTGCTTCGGCAATCTGAGATTTTATCTGGATAAGATTTTTTTCGATGTTATGCATAGGTTTTTGCTATAGTCACGGTGTCATGCTTTTTACTTCAATGGTTTGCCTTGATCGCACTTATGCTGTCTGATGATGTTCATTGTAACCAACGGTTGAAGTGTGTTAGAGCTTTGACTTAGCTAGCTCAAAAACGCATGAATATACACTAAATCTCATTGTAAAGAATAAACATAATATGGTTTTAACATGGATATAGCTCAATTACTGGCCTTTGGCGTAAAACAGGGTGCTTCTGATTTACACCTGTCTGCGGGGTTGCCGCCTATGATCCGGGTTGATGGCGATATACGTCGGATCAATGTACCGGAGATGGACCATAAGCAGGTCCATGACATGCTGTACGACATCATGAGTGACAAACAGCGTAAGGATTTTGAAGAGTTTCTGGAAACTGACTTTTCTTTTGAGATACCCGGCCTGGCTCGTTTCCGTGTTAATGCCTTTAATCATAATCGTGGTGCGGGTGGCGTATTTCGTACCATTCCCTCTAAGATATTGTCGCTGGAGGATCTCGGGGCGCCCGCTATTTTCAAGGAAATTTCTGAATATCCACGCGGTATTGTACTGGTGACAGGGCCGACCGGTTCGGGCAAGTCTACGACCCTGGCAGCCATGGTTGATTATAAAAATGACTCAGAATACGGGCATATTCTGACCGTTGAAGATCCTATCGAATTTGTCCATCAAAGCAAAAAATGTCTGGTTAACCAGCGCGAGGTACATCGCGATACGCTGGGCTTTAACGAGGCTTTGCGCTCAGCATTACGTGAAGATCCAGATACTATACTGGTGGGCGAGATGCGTGACCTGGAAACCATTCGGCTAGCGCTGTCTGCTGCTGAAACAGGGCATCTGGTGTTTGGTACTCTGCACACCAGTTCTGCGGCTAAAACAATTGACCGTATTGTTGATGTGTTCCCAGCGGCGGAAAAATCTATGGTGCGTTCCATGTTGTCGGAATCACTGAAAGCGGTTATTTCGCAAACCCTGTTGAAAAAGATTGGCGGCGGACGAATTGCTGCGCATGAAATCATGATAGGAACACCAGCAATTCGAAACCTGATTCGAGAAGACAAGGTTGCGCAGATGTACTCGGCGATTCAAACTGGACAGAATATGGGTATGCAGACTCTAGATCAGAATCTGAAAAAAATTCTGGCGCAGGGGCTGATTTCCAAGGAAGAAGCCATGCGCAAGTCAGTTAGCCCCGACTCGTTATAAGCTGAATAATCAAGAAATAGACAGGAGCTACAATGGATCGAAATAAAGCGATTGGTTTCATGCATGATTTATTACGCATGATGGTCAGCAAGGATGGCTCAGATTTATTTATTACCTCTGGCTCACCACCGGCGATGAAGGTTGACGGTAAGATTCAGACGGTCTCCAAACAGATATTGGCACCCAATCATACCCAGATGCTGGCGCGTTCTATCATGAATGATAAGCAGGTCTCGGAGTTTGAACAGAATCAGGAATGTAACTTCTCGATCGCATTGCCTGGTGTAGCCCGCTTCAGGGTGAATGCGTTTGTGCAGCGAGGAAGTACAGGCCTGGTGTTACGTATTATCAATTCCGAAATCCCTAGCTTTGCTGAGTTAAATCTGCCTGATACCTTGCAGGATATTGCGATGACAAAGCGTGGTCTGGTGATTTTTGTGGGTGGTACCGGTTCAGGTAAGTCGACTTCGCTAGCTTCTATGGTGGATTACCGTAATCGTAATAGTTACGGTCACATTATCACTATCGAAGATCCGGTGGAATTTGTGCATGAACATAAGAACTGTCTGGTCACCCAGCGCGAAGTCGGTGTGGATACTGAGAGCTATGAGATTGCATTGAAGAATACACTGCGCCAGGCACCTGATGTCATTCTCATCGGTGAGATTCGTGACCGTGAAGCCATGGAGCATGCTATTGCCTTCGCTGAAACAGGCCATCTCTGCCTTTCAACTCTGCACGCCAATAGTACCAATCAGGCGCTTGATCGTATCATCAACTTTTTCCCCGAAGAACGCCGTCAACAGTTATTGATGGATCTGTCGCTGAATCTGAAAGGGCTGGTTTCTCAGCGTCTGGTACCAAGAATCGATGGTGTAGGTCGTATACCTGCGGTTGAGATTATGTTGAATACGCCTTTGATGTCAGATCTGGTATTCAAAGGTGAGGTGCATGAAATGAAATCGCTGATGGCCAAGTCAAACGTACAGGGCATGATCACCTTTGATCAGGCGCTATTCAACCTGTATGAACAACGTAAGATCACCTTCGAAGATGCATTAAGAAATGCCGATTCGGTGAATGATTTACGTCTACGCATCAAACTGGAAAGCGATACTGCGCGCAAAACCGGGTTGGTGGATGATCATCGGGATGATTTTGAGCTGGAAGATACCGATGAAGATGATGATAGTGGGCTGATTTAGGGGTTATATCTGTGGAACGTGAGCCAACTACCAAGTTACTGGAGCCCTACCTGAAGATAATGGCGGAGAAACAGGCCTCTGATATTTACTTCATTACAGGTGCTTCTCCTCATATCAAGATTCAGGGGCGTAGTACACCCATGGCCAAAAATTCCTTAAAGCCGGGGCATGTACAAAAGCTGGCGTATAGTCTGCTAAACGATGACCAGATTCAGGATTTTGAAATTAACCGCGAATTGAACCTTGGTTTTACTCTGCTGGGGGTTGGTCGCTTCCGGGTGAATATCTATATCCAGCGCTCCGAAGTTTCCATGGTGATTCGTTACATTAAGTGGGATATCCCTACTATCGATGAATTGCTGCTACCTCAGGTTTTGAAAAAAATCGTGATGGATAAGACAGGACTGGTGCTGGTAGTAGGGTCTACTGGCTCAGGTAAGTCGACCACACTGGCATCCATGATTAATTATCGAAACCAGATTGAGGGCGGTCATATCCTGACTATTGAAGACCCGATTGAATTCGTCTTCAGACATGAAAAGTCGGTGATTTCACAGCGAGAGGTTGGGATAGATACCCTGTCTTACGAGAATGCCCTGCGCGAAGCCCTGCGCGAAGCCCCTGATGTTATCATGATCGGTGAGGCACGGGATCGTGAAACTATGCAGGCTGCGATTAACTATGCGGATACCGGGCACCTATGTCTGACCACCTTGCATGCGGTTAACTCGAATCAGGCGATGGATCGGATTATGAACATGTTTCCAACCGATATGCGTGGGCAGCTGTTGATGGATTTGTCGCTCAACCTGAGAGCGGTTATTTCACAACGTCTGGTTCCATCTATGGATGGCAAACTTGCCTGTGCGGTAGAGGTGATGATTAACTCACCCTATATCTCTGAGCTATTACGCGAAGGCAACTTTAACGAAATTAAAGAGATTATGGAAAAAGGTGATGCGGCAGCCATGCAGACCTTTGATCAGTCATTATACGATTTGTATAAAGCCGATATTATCTCTATCAAAACTGCCCTCGCTTATGCTGATTCTAGCAGCAATCTGGAGTGGAAAATTAATTTTGGCGGGGAGCAGACTCGAGACACTCGTCATAATCTTAATGATCAGCCCTTTCCCGATGAGCTGCAATTACCTTCTGAAGAATAAAATCGAGTTTTTGCTTGGTAGTTAGAGAAATTGTGTTTTGAATAAAAACTGGGCGTATTTGATGTTGTGTGGTCCAGTGTTTTTCTGGTCGGGCAATTTTGTGCTGGGTCGAGCCATGTCGCTGGATATCGAGCCTGTCACTTTGGCTTTCTGGCGCTGGATGATAGCGCTGCTGGCCTTTCTTCCTTTTTCTATAATGGCGCTGATCAGGGACTGGCCAATTGTTAGAAAAAATTTACCTTTGCTGATAGTAATGGGGGCGCTGGGAGTCACTGCTTTCAATACCTTTGTTTACCTGGGTGTACGCCATACGACCGCTACCAACGCGTTGCTTATCAACAGCTTTATCCCTATTTTCATCATTATCCTGACTCGAATTATGCTAGGTGTAAGCATGAGTATGCGCAAAATTATTGCTGTGCTGATTTCCAGCCTGGGCGTTTTGATGCTGGTGGTAAAAGGTGATTTGCAAAACCTGCTCGCTTTGCAAATTAACCAGGGTGATTTGTGGATTTTGCTGGCAGCTCTGTTCTGGGCGCTTTATTCAATTAGTTTACGCTGGCGACCTATGGGATTGTCATCTTCAGGTTTTTTGTTATTCACCATGCTGGTAGGCGTGGTGCTGTTGATTCCGTTTTACCTTTATGTGCTGTCTCAGGGTGTCTATCTGGAAATGAGTTCACCGAATCTGCTTACCATTGCCTATGTTGCATTGCTTCCGTCTATTGCGGCTTTTCTGCTATGGAATCAGGGGGTAAAGATGGTGGGGGCTGCTACAGCCGGGCAATTCATCCATTTGATGCCGGTGATCGGAACCCTGATGGCGGTGATTTTTCTGGGTGAGCAGCTATTCTGGTTTCATGTAATAGGGGCCCTGGCAATTGGCGCCGGAGTTTTTCTCTCGCTTACCGAAAAGTCACCATAGATATATTATTTAATCAGTTTTCCTGTTACCAGTGTCTGTATTACTCTGGCATTAAAATCCCATCCTTCAAACGGTGTGTTTTTACCGGCTGAATAGAAATTTTCGGCGCTACACTGGTAGTGGCATTTATCATCGATAATGACAATATCAGCCAGTTCCCCCTGAGCTAGATTGCCAGCGGGTAACTTGAAGATTCTGGCAGGGTTTGTGGTGATCTTGTTTAACAGGGTTGCTAAATCGAAAAGGCCTTCATCGATCAGCCTGAATGCCAGCGGTAGAAAGGTATCTAATGTGCTGCAACCTGCTTCGGCTGAAGGAAACGGCATCAGCTTGGCATCGCGGTCATGCGGTTGATGATCGGAGCATATGATGTCGATGGTGCCATCAGCAAGACCTTCGCGTAGCGCTAGCCTGTCCTGATCATCTCGCAGGGGTGGGATGGTGAGCTTGGCGGTATCAAACCCATCAATGTCACGGTCGGTTAGAAATAACTGATGCATGCTGACATCTGCTGTAATGGGTAATCCATCTTTCTTGGCCTGACGGATCATCTCTACCGAGCGCGCGCAGGATAGTTGCCCAAAGTGGGTTTTAGCACCGGTTTGTACAACCAGCTCGATATCCCTGGCGAGCGCCGCAGTTTCCGCTGCTTCTGGAATCGGTGGTAGCCCCATACGAGTGGATAATGCGCCTTCGTGTGCACAGCCGTTGGCATACAGCGCATGATCGTAGGGTTGAATCACCACTAGCATATTTTGCCCGCGTGCATATTCCATCGCGCGACGTTGAATCAAATTGTTGGCAATCGGTTTTTGTGCATTACTGAGTGCGATACATCCGGCAGATTTGAGCGTTCCCATATTGCTTAACTGTTCGCCTTCCAGACCTTTGGTTAATGCTCCGATGGTGTATAGATGGCAGCGATTACCTGCTTTCTGGTTACTATGATGTATCAGCTCAACCACGGCGGAGTTATCGATTACCGGATTGCTGTCGGGTGGGATACACAGGCTGGTGATGCCGCCATGCGCTGCTGCGTTGCTTTCGCTGGCGATGGTCGCTTTCTGGGTGTAGCCCGGTTCACGCACCCGGCATTGAATATCAATTAGCCCGGGGATGATCAGCTTATCACTGGCATCAATAGTTTGGTCAGCAATAAAATTATCCGGAGCCTGTCCAATGGCTGCAATCAGCTGGCCATCAATGTAGATGTCGCTAATGCTATCAAGCGCGCTGGCAGGGTTAATGACTCGACCATTTTGAATAAGGATTTTCATAGCTCGGTTTCCGCACTTGAGGCTATCATCGACATCACTGCCATACGAACGGCTATACCAAAGGTGACCTGCTGCAGAATCACTGATTGCTTGCCATCCATGACACTTGACTCGATTTCAATTCCTCGATTGGCAGGTCCTGGGTGCATCACGATGGCGTCGGGCCTGGCCAGCTTTAATCGTTCGGCAGTTAATCCATATTGCTGGAAATATTCTTTTTCACTGGGTAGTAAAGCGCCGGTCATACGCTCTTTCTGTAGCCGTAACATGATCACGACATCCACATCTTTTAGTCCCTGATCAAAATCATGGTAAACCTGTACGCCCAGCGTCTCGCAGTGGTCGGGTAGCAGAGTTTGTGGCCCGATGACTCTGACCTGGCCGGTGTTGAGAATATTGAGCGCATGGATCTGTGAGCGTGCAACACGAGAATGTTTGATGTCGCCCACTATGGCGACCGTCAGGTTTTCGAACTGTTGCTTATGTCGACGAATAGTGAACATGTCGAGCATTGCCTGGGTGGGGTGGGCATGCTGACCATCTCCAGCATTTAACACGCTTACTCCTGGTCTAACGTGTTGGGCAAAAAAATGTGCGCTTCCGCTGTCCTGATGACGGATAACGAACATGTCTATTTGCATGGCTTCCAGATTCTGGATGGTATCCAGCAAGGATTCTCCCTTTACGGTGGCCGAGGTGTTTATGTTTAGGTTCAGAATGTCGGCAGATAATCTCTGCGCGGCCAGCTCAAATGTGGAACGGGTGCGGGTGCTGGCTTCAAAGAACAGGTTGGCCACGGTTTTACCACGCAGTATCGGCACCTTTTTGATGGTTCGATCCGTAATGGAGGTGAATGATTCGGCGGTATCCAGTATATCGTTGAGAATGGATTTATTCAGGCCTTCGATGCTCAGAAAGTGTCTGAGCTTGCCGTCTGGTGTCAATTGCAGGTTTGGATGGCTCATTCAGTTGTTAGCTGCTGGATTGTGAGTGTTAAGGGTTCAGGTCCTTCAAGCTTGATATGCTCATTATTATTCAGGCTGATGGTTTTTGCCACATAATCAGCCTGTATAGGTAATTCACGATCCCCTCGGTCTATCAGTATAGCCAGTAAAATCTTATCTGGTCGGCCATAGTCGAATATCTCGTTCATTGCTGCACGAATGGTTCTGCCCGAGTGCAAAACATCGTCTACCAGAATAATGGTCTTGCCATCAATATCGATGGGCAGGCGCGAGGGTTTTACGGTGGGGTGCAGACCGATTTTGGTGAAATCATCACGATAGAAGGTGATGTTAAGCTTACCTAACTCGGTATTCGGTTTGAGCTTGTTGTGAATCTCTCGCGCTATCCAGTAACCGCCGGTTTCGATACCAATGATGATAGGTTGGTCCGCATCAGAAAATAAAGGGGCCAGTGTTTCACTGAGTTGTTCGATAAGTGGTTGGACGGATATATTGGTCACTTTCTACAGCCGGGGTTGAGTCGCTAAATGTAGGCGCTTTATACCATAGTTGAGAATTAAGCAGAAATGACTTTTTTGATTTAAGCGCCTAAGCCTGACTTTTATAGTGATGCAGCCAGCTTTCGGTGATGAGTACCGCTGCAATGCAGTCGATGGTGGGTTTGTCATGTTTTTTGCTGGCCTGTTGTTCGAGTATCTGCCAGGCCTCGCGGGTGGTTAAGCGCTCATCTATAAGCTCGGTTTTGATATGAAAGCGGCCTTCCAGTTGACGACTGAAACGACGCGCCTGACGTGTCATTTCATGCTCCTGGTCATGCATGGTGGTCGGAAGGCCAACAACAAGCCTGCCAGGCTGCCAGGTTTTGATCAGTCTTTCGATGTGCGGCCAGTCGGGTTTAAATTGATTGGCTCGTATGGCTTCCAGAGGTGAGGCAGTGCAGGTTTGTGTCTGCCCAACGGCTGAGCCGATCCAGCTACTGCCGAAGTCAAAACCGATGGCGGTGATATTGTCTTCAGGCATGACCGGCGGTGGGGGATAGCTTGTCCAGATTAAAGCCCAGAGTATCGAAGGCCATTTGCCACTTCTGATCTATATCCTGATTGTAGGTGATAAGAGGTGAGGCTTTGGCGGTTAACCAGGCATTTTCCTGTAATTCATTTTCCAGTTGTCCCGCTGCCCAGCCGGAGAATCCCAGTAAAACCAGAAATTTCTCTGGACCTTCCCTGCGTGCAATAGCTTCCAGAATATCGCGTGAGCTGCTGAGGTATATTTCATCGCCTACCGGCATGGTTTTATCCCAGTTACCGCAGGGTGTATGTAAGACGAATCCCTGTTGCAGCTTTACCGGACCGCCAATGAATACATGGGTGTTTAGAGTATCCGGGTCATCGCATTCGATGTCGAGTTGCTCGAAAATGGTTTGCAGCTTCTGGTCTGCAAGATGGTTGATGACCATGCCCATACTGCCTTCGCTACTGTGTTCGCACATGTATACAATGCTGGAAGCAAACAGTGGGTCCTGAATATTAGGGGTGGCAAGCAGGTATTGATTGGTCAGGTTGTCTGGAGTCTGCATGCTCAGGAGCCGTCGCTGGTGGTGAGTTTGTGGCTGTTAAATTCCCAGGTGCGAACAATTACTATCTGGTCTACACGTTGCTTTAATTCTGCCGGGAAGGCGTCAAAAGGCTGTGCCAGGCGAACTATACGTCTGGCAGCTTCATCCAGTAAAGCTTCCCCGGATGATTTGGTGACTTTAGTGTCGATTACTTCTCCCAGCGCATTAATGCGAACATTAAGGCGCAGTTGCCCGCTAATTTTTTTTATCTCGGCTTCGGCCGGATAGTTGAGGTTGCCGATGTGTTCAATCTTGCTCACCCATTTTGCCAGATAGCCAGCTTCAACCGCCTTGCGGGTGCTGGCCGTTAGAGTGATTGAACGTGGACGTTTGGCGTAATTAACAGTCATTTTTCGGATTTCTGCACGCAGACTGGCGATCTTCTGTTGTTGACGTTCGACTTCCTGAATGCTGATTTCCTGTGGTATCGCTCGATCATTGTGTTTGGCATGCTCGATCTTGTCTTCTGCTTCGCGTTTATTGATGTAGTAAATGTTTTCAATTCTTACTCTGTTAGCGACTTTTCGGGTTTGTGTGCGGTCGGTTAGTCCCTGCTCAGTGATGGGAGATGATGCTGAGATCGGTGCGCTGGGGCGTGCTTTTTCATCCTGATTTCCTCCTCCGATCTGGTTGTCCTGAGCGAGAAAATCCGGGTTGTCTGGTTGTTCCGGGGAGCTTGTATTGGCCAGTATGATATCCAGACTGGGCATGCTTTCAGCCTGGTTTGCGTCCGATTTGGTGAAGCCTATGCCGAGCACTATGATCAGATGTATCGCTATTGCAAGAAACAGCGTGAAGCCCAGGCGGTCATTGGCACCGATGCTGGGTTTGCTTGAAGTTTGGGTGGGGTTACTCATAGTTAATATTCTGCCAACATGCAGCTAGCCTCGCCAGTCATTTATTAGTCTGATGAATGACTTACTGTATTTGAATCTTGAATTGCTGTTCTTCATGCCATGCCAGTTTATCGTACATCGACTGGCTGATAATGACTTCGCTCTGTTCGGTGATAACCATGTACTGCTGTATGCCGAGCGCCAAAGCAAGCTCCTTAATCTGATCTCTGGTACCAAGCATGAGTGTGGTGGCTGCAGCGTCTGCCAGTACTGGGTTTTTGGTGATTACCGTGGCTGAGCTGATATGAAGTGATGGTTCGCCTGTTTTGGGGTTGATGATATGGTGACGTTTTTTATGGTTGGGCATGTTTTGAAAGCGACGATAGTTGCCTGAGGTGAAAATACTCTGCGACGGTTCCAGTTGGATGGTGCCTATAACGTCTTCTTTAAAGGGGTCCTGTATTGCGACTCGCCAGTTGCGCTGGCCATTTTGACCGGCTGCGAAGATGTCGCCGCCGGCGTTTATAATAAAGTTCTCAATGCCGTTGCTAACTAGTAGTAACTGGATTTCTTCTATTGCCAGGCCTTTGGCAATACCGCCAAAATCAAGCTGTAGATGGGGGTTGCCTGAATAGGCCAGCTGATTGCGAATATGGAGGTCATCCATGCCGGGAATATTTTTCTTGATCTCATTAATCAATGGCATATCGGCTTCAGAGTGATCGTGAAAGCCCCAGGCGCCTATCAGTTTGCCTAGAGCCGGGTTAAATAATCCATCGCTGATTTGATAATACTTTTTTGAGTCCTTAATTAAGCGCTGTAGATTGTCTGGTACAGGAATACCCTTACCCGGTGATTTGTGCAGTGCTTTATTAAATCTCGTCAGACTTCCGTCTTCCCAGCCGTGCCAGTCACTGTGTCTCTTAACTAACAGGGCTTCAATCTCGGCGAAGGAGTTGTTTGCATTTTCCTCGCTAGTTGATGCCAGTGTAATATCTATCAGCGTTCCAAACTGAAGAAACTGTTGAGAATGGTTTGTTTCAGTTTGGCAGGCAGAGCTGGAGATCAGGGCAAGGAGTAGGAAAAACTGAATCAGATGGTGTTTAACTTTTGTTCGATACATTCAAATAGGTCTGCACTAATATTCAGGTTGTAAGCATTATCGAGCTCGCGGATACAGGTTGGGCTGGTCACATTGATTTCGGTAAGATAATCACCAATCACATCGATACCTACAAATATCAATCCTTTTTGCTGCAGGGTAGGCGCTATCTGCTGACAGATCCAGTAGTCTCGCTCGCTCAGTGGTTGTGCTCTGGAGTTGGCACCTGCGGCAAGGTTGCCTCGATTTTCACCTTCTGCGGGTATGCGGGCCAGGGCATAAGGTACAGGTGTTCCATCTATCAATAGAATGCGTTTGTCGCCGGCACTGATTTGCGGGATGAATTTCTGCACCATGGCCTGCTGCTCACCGTATTGGGTTACATTTTCGATGATCGCGTTAGTGTTCGGGTCATCCTGTTTGACACGGAAGATTGAACGGCCTCCCATCCCATCCAGTGGTTTGATAATAATATCCTGATGAATATCCAGAAACTCTTTCAACAGGCTTGCTTTGCGTGAAACCCGAAAGGGTGCGCAGCATTGCGGGAATTGATAGGTAAATAGCTTTTCGTTGCAGTCACGCAGGCTTTGCGGCTTGTTGACAACCAATGTACCCGCCTGTTCAGCCTGTTCCAGCAGGTAGGTTGCGTAGATGTATTCCAGGTTAAAAGGCGGATCCTTGCGCATCAGAATGACATCCATATCGGATAATTTTATTGTTGAGGGTTCGCTTAGCTCAAAATAGGCGTCTGTATTGTCAGTTACTCGCAGTTGCATGCTTTCGGCATAGCTGACTGATTGATCCATGTATATATCGGTTAGCTGGATATAAAAGATCTGCCAGCCACGCAGTTGCGCTTCCAGCAACATGGCAAAGCTGCTGTCTTTGTAAGGTTTGATGGTTTCTATGGCATCCATTACGATGCCTAGTTTCTTTTCTGTGGACATGGGTTTAACCAGCTTACTAAAGTTCTTTATCAGGGGGAGGGCAGGCTTCGGCAAATGCCAACGGTTCGCAAGACATACCGTGAGGGTTCAGGTTGTTAGCGTCAGCAGGAAAAAGGTTTGTGTCTATCAGCGGTAGTTTGTATCCTGAGCTAAGCAGTTCTGCACTGGTATTGAGGGGGGCAGGATTCCCCTGGAATTGCTGGCGAAACCTGTTCTCAATATTGTCCTGATGGCTTCTAAACCCTCCTTCTAATTCCCCTGATAGGTGGGAGTAGGCAGTAATGAGATGAGGGGTGGAAGGTAAACTTGGGATGTTCATGCTTGATCTGGTTGACTTATGTCGCCTTATTTTACAGATTTAGTTGCTATAATGTAAAAAAAATTGTTCGTGGCAGTATTGTGAGTATTGGTTTAGAATCCACTTTACTATTTTTTAATAAAGCACTGGTTTAAAACAAAATGTTGTCTATAATCATTTGCGACCGAGTGGGCTGCGAAGCATTTATACTAAAATCGGGGGAGATGTGAGCGACGAGTCTCAACAATCAGCTAATCAAAAACCTGCCTTGCAGCTAAATGTCAAGGTGATGGTAATTGACGATAGTAAAACGATACGAAGAAGCGCTGAAACCTTGCTGAAAAAGGTGGGCTGCGATGTGGTTACTGCTACAGATGGTTTTGAGGCTCTGGCCAAAATCACGGAGCATAACCCTGATATCATTTTCGTAGATATCATGATGCCGCGTCTGGATGGTTACCAGACCTGTGCTCTCATTAAAAATAATCAGACATTTAAGTCTACCCCGGTAATTATGCTATCCAGTAAAGACAGTATTTTTGATCGGGCTCGCGGACGTATTGTTGGTTCTGAAGAGTATTTAACCAAGCCTTTTTCTAAAGAAGATTTGATAGGGGCGATTACCTCGCATGTAGCGAGTGCGTAACGCCATTTCTGGTTATCGAGGCCTAAGAAAATGACACACATATTAATCATTGATGATTCACCCACTGAAGTACATGTTTTCAAGTCAATTCTGGAAAAGAATCAAATCCAGGTTTCAGTAGCCAGCAATGGCGAAGAAGGTATCGAGAAAGCTGTTAATTTGAAGCCGGATTGCATATTAATGGATGTGGTAATGCCGGGTAAGAATGGTTTTCAGGCTACTCGGGATCTTAGTCGTAATCCGGCTACAGCAAATATTCCGGTCATTATTATCACTACTAAAGATCAGGAGACTGACAGGATTTGGGGGATGCGTCAGGGTGCTAAAGACTATATTGTCAAGCCAGCAAATGAAGCTGATCTCATCTCAAGGATCAACCAGGTGCTTAACTAAAAATTATGACAGCAACCTCCCCTTTTGCGCTATTGCAGGAATATGATCAGCGTTGTCGTCAGAATGCAAAAGGTCTGCCTACAGGTGCCAAAGTCGTTGCTGACTGGGTGGGTATAGGCTTTAAACTAGCCGGCACCAGATTAATTGCACCGATGAGCGAGGTGGCTGAAATCCTGCCTCCGCCTCAAACTATACGGGTACCTGGCGTATTGAACTGGGTAAAGGGGTTGGCCAATATTCGTGGCAACCTGATGCCTGTACTGGATATGAATAAATTTTTAAACAGCCAAACCATCGAGAAACGAAATGATAGTCGAGTTTTGATTATTGATCGAAATGGAGTAGTGGCTGCATTGTTGGTCGAAGAAGTTTTCGGCATGCGCAGATTTAAGCCGGATATGAGAAAGGATCTGGATTTGTCTGGAAAAGGGGGATTAGAGCCTTATCTGGATGGGGCTTTTATTGATGACCAGGACGAATGGTTTATCTTTAGTGTGGATAGATTGGTTCAACACGAACAATTTCTCAAGATTGTCTGATTGCTAAGCGACTATTTTTTATCGAGGGTATTATGGCGTTATTTGATTCAAAAAAAGCATCACCAGGAAGAAAAGGATCTGGTGGTAGAGGGAAGTCGTCTTCAAAAAGTAACCGCGGCCTGGTGGTTTATGCCTTAGGCATTGTGGTAGCGATTATCGCGATGGTTGCAATATTTAACTATGAGACTACGCAGGAAAATTATACCCTGGCTTATTCGGCTATCTCAAACGAACAGCAGATCGTATCACAGCAGATAGTTACTTTTGCGTTGGAATCCTCGATAGGTAATTCAGCGGCATTTGTACAGTTGAAGCGCTATCAGTCGTATTTTGAAAATACTTTAACACGTCTCAAATCAGGTGATCCTGAGCAGGATCTACCGCCGATTCCTTTTGAATTACAGGCAGACCTGGATAATGTTGAGCAGATTTGGCAGGACTACAATAAGAGCATAAACACTATCCTTAATGCTCGTGAGTCAATCGAGACGGTAAGTGAATATGTCATGCTGATTAATGAATCAATTCCAGAGCTATTGGTACTGTCGGATGATGTAGTAAAAAACATGGTTAAAAATAAAGCTTCTAGAGCCGATATCGCTTCGGCTTCTAAACAGCTGGCATTGATCCAATCGGTACAAAATAGTCTGAATCAAATCATGGCTGGTGGTGATGTGGTTATGGCTGCTGCCGATCAATTTGGCCGGGAAACCGTTCTCATCGAACGCGTTCTTAATGGAATGCTGGAAGGGGATAGAGAGCTGGGCATAACAAAGTTAACGGGGGAAAATGTTGTCTCAAAGCTGTTGCAACTTTATGATCTGTTTTCTGTAGTGAAAAAGAATGTAAATCAGATTCTGGAAAACTCGCCGCAGTTATTTGAAGTACGTGATGCAGCAGGTAATATGCAGCTGATTGGTGTTAAATTGCTGAAAGCATCAAGTGATTTAGGAACCAGTATTGCACTATATAATGAAGGGCTAGGGCGCCTGATTATCATCGCATATTCAATGGGAGGTGTGGCAGTTATTCTACTGGTCATACTTGGTTGGCAACTGGTAAAAGCATCTAGCCAGCAGTTAGAAGAATCGCAGCAGCAGAATGAAAGAAACCAGCGAGCTATACTCAGGCTGCTGGATGAAATGACTAACCTGGCTGATGGTGACCTTTCAACACATACCACGGTAACCGAGGATATTACCGGTGCTATAGCTGACTCGGTAAATTACTCTATCGATGCGTTGCGTGACCTGGTAGGAACTATCAACTTAACTGCTGCGCAGGTTACTAGCTCGGTGAGTAGAACCCAGTCCGCTACGCGTGAACTGGCGGCTGCCAGTGAGCAGCAGGCGAAAGAAATTGCTTCAGCCACCTCCGCAATTACAGATATATCTGAAAGTATGAGTCAGGTGTCGAAGAATGCGTCTGATTCTGCTGATGTTGCGAGAAACTCGGTAAACATTGCACATAATGGTGGTGAAACGGTAAGAAAAACCATCGCTGGTATGGAGTCCATACGAGAGCAAATACAGGAAACCTCAAAACGAATTAAACGACTGGGTGAAAGTTCGCAGGAAATCGGTGATATCGTTAACCTTATTACAGAGATCTCGGATCAAACCAACATTCTTGCATTGAATGCTGCGATACAGGCATCCATGGCTGGTGAAGCGGGACGAGGCTTCGCGGTGGTAGCGGATGAGGTACAGCGACTGGCTGAAAGAACAGGTGATGCGACCAAGCAGATTGAAGCTCTGGTAAAAACCATCCAGGCAGATACTAATGAAGCGATATCCTCGATGGAGCAAAGTACTTCCAACGTGGTTGAAGGGGCTAACCTGGCAGAAGATGCGGGTAGTGCTCTGGACAAGATTGAAACGGTATCAACCAACCTGGCGCAACGTATATTGCAGATTTCTAATTCTACCCAGAAACATGCTAAGGATAGTGTTGAAATCACCAGTAATATGGATGGCATTCAGCAGATTACGCTTAAGACGTCAGAGAATGCAGCACACACCTCTGAGTCAATCGGTGAATTATCTGAAATGGTTAAAGCACTGCATCATTCTGTAGCCGGGTTTAAACTGCCCGATGATCAGCAGATTATGCCAGATAGCACAATTATCAATAATGTTTCAGATCTGGCGGACTTTACTCCAGAATCAGCGCAGGCTTAACAAAACGGTATAGGTCAGATATGGATTTTAAACACACATCCATAAAACAGAGCGCCTTGGGATGGGTGAAAAAGTCTATCGATGAAAATCTGGCCGTTATTCGTGGCGAGCTTAATCTTTTCATTGAAGATAACGATTCTCAGGTACTAGAGACAGTCACTGGCCAGCTTAGTGATTTGCAGGGTGTTCTCACTATGATCGAACAGTATGGTGCCGCCATGCTGACCGAGGAAATGGGCTCCTTATGCCAATTTATCGCCGCCAAGCCTCAGGTTGATGAAACCGCTTTAGAGGTTTTACTGCGTGCTGTTCTTCAGCTGCCAGATTATCTGGAGCACATTCAGGCGGGTTATAAGGATATTCCCATTGCTATCCTTCCCCTGTTAAATGATATTCGTGCAGCCAAAAACGAAGATCTGTTCTCAGAAAAGCTACTTTTTCTGCCTGATCTGTCTATGCATACGGAAGATAGTGAGTATGACTCTATCTCCGATGCGAAAAATCAGTCTTCGCGTCTTCTGGCCAAGAAAGTCAGACCCGCCTATCAGTACTCATTACTGGGTGTGATTCGCGATAAAGAAGTTGATAGCAATCTCAAGCGCCTTGAAAAAATTTGTGGGGCTCTTGAAGAACGTTCAAGCTCAGAACAGGTTGCACGTTTCTGGTGGATAGTTGGTGCCCTAATAGAGTCTATATCACGCGATGATTTACCTCTGGGTGTTTCAGTGAAAATGCTGATGGGTAAAATTGATATGGCGTTGCGCATGACTATGCTGAAAGGTGAGCGTGCCCTGTTACAGCAACAACCTATCGAACTTATTAAAAACCTGCTGTATTACATTGCACAACCTGAATGTGATGGGCCTAAAAGTCAGGCCATCAAAACTGCCTACCGCCTGGAGCAGTTTTTGCCCGCAGAGAAAGAGCCAGGTGATTCGGTTAATAGCATTGCAGGGCCAAATCAGGAGCTCTTAAAGACTGTGGCTGATGCGGTCCAGGCTGACCTTGAACAGGTCAAATCTGCGCTCGAGGTGTATGTCACTGGCGATCTGGCAATGACGGATCAACTAAAGCTTATCCCGAAAGATTTACATGTGATTTCTGATACTCTGGCCATGATAGGTCTCGGTCCACAGCGCCAGATGATCGAAGCACAGATTAAGATGATTAATGATGTGGTTGAGGGTGTCGCTCCTCCAGATCATGAAAAGTTACTGGCTATGGCCGCAGAACTTATTCAGGTAGACCAGGCGCTGGAGTTATTGCATAAAGGCCAGCTTCCAAAATTGGACAGCGAAGTGTCTTCATCCATTAACTTTGAAATGGATAATATGCTATCCGCTGTGGTAACCGCTGCACTGGATGATGTGCAGAAAGTCAAAGATTCTATCCTTGACTTTATAAAGGATTCTACCAAGCAGGAGAATATTCAACTTTGCCAGACCTTGTTGACTGAAACTCGCGGAGCAATGGAGCTTTTAAATCAGGAGAATGCAGTCGCGGTAGTAGAAGGGCTGGTTCACTATCTGAGGGATCAGGATATTGTCGAATTCATGGATACCAAGCGCCTGGATCAATTGTCCCAGGTAGTGGTCAGTATTGAATATTTCCTCGAAGCGCTCGGAGAACAGCGCAGCGATGCAGATTCAATACTGGATTTTGCAGAAACTCAGTTGCAATTGTTGCTTAAAGGTAAAACTGCCGCCGCACCCGTCGCAGAGGGGGATTTCTCAGACACTGAAAATCTATTGATTGACGATGAGGATGATGTCGAGGTCGTCGATGAAGAAGGACTAGCAGATGTTGATTTTGCAAATATGGAGTCCGATTTAACGGATGAATCTGAGCTAACTGCTGCCGATGCAGTTGAAGATGAGCCAGAGGTTATAGAGATCAATGAGGTTGTTAGTGAGATTAGTGATGAGCTGGGGCAGGTCTCCGATGCACTTCTTATTAATGATGATGAAGTTAATGCCCGCAGTACGTTAGATGATTCCCAGTTTGAACAGGATGTACTGACTGAAACTGGCGACCAGCCACAGGAAAGTATTGAAGTTATTTCTGAGCTTGATGACGCTGCCCCACACATACCGGCCGAGTCGGAGCAGGAAGGTTTTGTAGAGTCCATTGATCAGGATAGCGAAGTTACTGCCGAGAGCTCTTTGAAGGAAGAAGAAGCTCCTGAAGTGCTTCAGATCACAGCGGTCGAAGATGATCAGCCGGTGCTTAAACCTGGAAGTGATGAAGAAATTCTTGAGATATACCTGGAAGAAGCTGAAGAAGAATCAGAGAGTATCTTGCAGTTGCAGAAGGACTGGAAACTGCATCCTGAAGATGACAATGCACTAAAAAATATCAGGCGATCATTCCATACTATTAAAGGTAGTGGACGTCTTGTCGGTGCTATGAAAATCGGCGAATTTGCCTGGGATTTTGAAAGCCTGTTAAACCGGGTGATAGAAAAAACAGTTGCGCCTACAGATCAGGTTATTGATGCCATCGGTCTAGCCGCAGAGGCTCTGCCGCAACTGGTTGAAGAATTAAAAACTAACGTTCCCCCAACTGCGGATATTGGCTATCTGAGAGGCCTGGCTCGTGCGTTGGCAGAGTTTAAAGCACATCAGGTGCTGGAGATTCGTCAATCTCAACATATTGACAATGAGTCTGCAACAATAGCTTCCATTGCCGCTGAGCAGGATGGTGATGATTCTGTTGAGGAGCCGGAGACGAAACAGATTGCTGATGAAGGTCAGTTGGAGTCCATTAAAGCAGAACCAGAACTAGAACCAGAATTAGAACCAGAATTAGAACCAGAATTAGAACCAGAATTAGAACCAGAATTAGAACCAGAACCAGAACCAGAACCAGAACCAGAACCAGAACCAGAACCAGAACCAGAACCAGAACCAGAACCAGAACCAGAACCAGAACCAGAACCAGAACCAGGTACTGATGTTCAATCGCTTGTTGAACGGGATGCTGAGCAACAAGATGTAAGCGATTTAGAGGTAGGAGTAGACTTTGAGTTTAAATCTGATTCTGAATTCGAAGTTGTAGAAGCATCAGAAAATGATGATGAAAATCAGGGTGCCCAGGCTAAAGTTGAAGCATTTGAGTCACCAGAGGAGACCCCCCCGGACCCTTTCGTATCAAACGAAATAGCAATAATGCCTGGCGGAGAGGTAGGGGAGCCCCTGCCCCAAGACCCCGAATCGAACAAAGCAGACGATCTTCAGATAGACCCGGAGCTTCTGGTCATCTACCAACAAGAGGTCGAGCTGCACCTAGGCACCGTAAATTCCGCCCTTGAGGCATCACAAGCTGCCGGTGAGTTAATACCTACGGAAGAATTATATCGCTCCCTGCATACCATAAATGGAGCCTCGCGAACTGCAGATATTACTTCTATAGGTGTTTTAGCTACGCTTCTGGAAAAACCCTTAAAAATCCTTCTTGAGCGAGGGGCAGCCCTGGATGAGGATGCGTTATCACTGTACCAGCAGGGGCATGCGGCAATTCATGCGATGACATGCGAACTGGTAGAACATCGGCGTATGCCTGAAGTGCCAGAGCAATTGATGCAAGATTTAGAGTCTTTGCTTGAGCAACTGGATAACTATACAGTCGAGTTACCTGTTCAGGATGATCAATTAGCCAGCCATTTTGTTGATACCCTGACTATGATGAATGAATCAGAGCCGTCAGGTAATGATACTGACTCTGATTTCGATGATGAGCTGGTCGAGATATTTATTGAAGAGGCAACCGATCTTCTGGAGATGAGTGATCATGCTCTACAGGCCTGGGCTGAGCAGGACGACAGTGAAGATAATTCGGATTTCGGTCTGGTCATGGAGTTACAGCGCTATCTACACACCCTGAAAGGTGGTGCTAGAATGGCGGATATCAAAGAGATAAGTGACCTTAGTCATGAGCTGGAATCTCTTTTTATTGCGCTTATAGATAACCGAGTGGAAAAGTCGGACGAGCTTGTAGACACCTTGCATGAGAGCTTTGACTTTTTACTTCATCAGGTGGATCAGGCCAAATCACATCAAAAACCCGATTCTCCAGAGCAGCATATCAATAGCATTAAAGCGCTTCGTGGATTAAAGGTAGATGTAGCAACGACGCTAGAAGAAGAGCCTGAGTCGAAACAAGGTGCTGCTTCATCTGCGCAAGAAACAAAGCTTGAAAGTAATGAAAATGCTCCTGCTGCTGCACCTGTTGAAGAACAACGAATTGCTGCTTCAGAACAAAGTAAAGAGGAGCATCATGCGGATCGTCGTACGGCTGATCGTGACGTGGTTAAGGTGCGCTCAGAGTTGCTTGATAATCTGGTTAACTCTGCTGGTGAGGTTAGTATCTATAGAGCTCGTATGGAGCAACAGGTTAGCTCATTCGGGAGTCATCTGGGCGAGCTAGGTCAAACAATTTCGCGTCTTAAAAAACAGTTACGTGATCTTGAGGCGGAAACAGATGCACAGATACACTTTAGTCATCGACAGGATGCTGAACAGGCTCAAAACTTTGATCCTCTGGAAATGGATCGATACACACAGATTCAGCAGCTCTCCAAGTCGTTAAGTGAGTCCGTAGATGATTTGTCCAGTTTACAGGGCATACTTGGTGATCAGGTCAAAGACTCTGAAACACTATTACTTCAGCAGTCCCGCATTAATACAGACCTGCAGGATGGCTTAATCCGTAGCCGTATGGTTCGATTCTCAGGATTGACCTCTCGTTTGAGAAGGCTGGTTCGTCAAACCAGCTCCGAGTTAGGTAAAAAGGCCGAATTAAAGCTAACCGGTGAGCAAAACGAAGTTGATATCAAAGTGCTTGATCGTATGATTGCGCCTCTTGAGCATATAATTCGTAATGCGATTTCACATGGTATAGAAGCCCCAATGGAAAGGGTTGAGAAAGGTAAGCCTGAAACCGGCTCCATACATATAGCTGTGTCACGTGATGGATCTGATGTTGTTCTAAAGATTAGTGATGATGGTGCCGGGGTCAACGTTGATAAAGTGCGAAGTCGAGCTTTACAGTTAGGATTACTGGGCGAAAATGACCAGATAGAAGATAACGATGTTATTCAGTTTATCCTGGAGCCCGGGTTTAGTACTGCTGATCAGGTGTCGCAGGTTGCTGGTCGTGGCGTGGGTATGGATGTAGTGGATACCGGCATTAAACAGCTGGGTGGAACGCTACAGATCTCAACTGGTCAAAGCGGAACTGTTTTTACTGCCAGGCTGCCTTTTACACTGTCAATTAATCAGGCAATTCTGGTGAGAGCGGGTGAAGAATCATATGCGCTGCCTTTGATAAATATCGAGGGTATTACGCGTATCGAAGCTGACCAGATGGTTGATTTTTATCAACAGGAAAAACCCATTCTTGATTACGCTGGGCAGCAATATAGCCTGCACTACCTGTCAGTGCTGGTTGGTGTTGCCAATGGCTATCAGGTTAATGATGCCATGGAAAAAGTTCCTGTCATTCTGTTACGTTCTGGTGATTTAAGAGTAGCGCTGCATATTGATGAAATAGTGGGTAATCGGGAAATCGTGGTGAAACCACTGGGGCGGCATTTAAGTCAGGTGAAAGGACTGTCTGGCGCTAGTATTCTTGCAGATGGTGCTGTGGTGTTGATACTGGATATTAATGGCTTAATCCGTCACGGCATATCCACACAGGTGATTACTCGAGCCGAGATGCCAAATGTGGCTGCTTCAAGCAAAGCAGAGAGTGCGCATAAAACAGTGATGGTGGTGGATGACTCAATCACTATGCGACGAGTGGCTACCAAGCTATTAACAAGGCATCACTATGATGTAGTAACGGCGAAAGATGGTGTTGATGCGCTAGCCCAACTAGAAGATGTTAACCCTGATGTAATGCTACTGGATATAGAAATGCCACGTATGGATGGCTTTGAGCTTGCCATGCATATGCGCAATGAAGCAAGCTATAGCCATATCCCTATCATTATGATTACCTCTCGTACCGGTAGTAAACATCGTGATCACGCGATGGAGCTGGGGGTAAGTAAATACATGGGTAAGCCTTATCAGGAAGCAGAGTTGATTGAAAATATTGCTGAGCTTGTCGGCAAATGATGATCGGTAGTGCGAGTTAAATTATGGCTGAAAATTCTTCAATTCGTTGTATGCAATTACCCTTGCTGGATATGTCTCTGTTGTTACCGAATTCAGCGGTGGCGGAAATTATTGGTTACACGGAGCCGGAAGAGGGTAGTGAAGGATCAGACTGGTACAATGGTAAAATAGCCTGGCGTGGCGTAATGGTACCAATTGTCTCGGTGGAGAAAATGTGTCAGAGTGCTACGATTGAGCTTGGAACACGCAGTCGGATTGCTGTAGTGTATAATCTAAATGGAGATCAGAGTATACCCTATTTCGGTATTATACTGCAGGATATCCCTCGCGCTTATCTGGCAGAAGAAGATCGCTTGATTGAGTCAAATGTAGCGGTGGATTGTGAGTATTTAGTGACTCAGGTCGACGCTATGATAGAGCGGCTATATATTCCTGATCTTGATGCTATCCTGACTAGTCTTAAAGATAAGTTTCAACACTGATCTGTTACGAATTCTCTTCCGCTATTGCTTACATATCTCCCAGATAATGCTGCATAAGCGTTAGCGCACTTATGGCCGCAGATTCCATGCGCAAAACTCTTGGCCCGATATTACAGGGCAGTAAATCACTATCAGTTAACCGTTGAATTTCCCGATGATTAAATCCGCCTTCTGGCCCGATTACGATGTAAAGTGGATTCGTCGGGTTTAAATGTTGTGCAATCTGAGAAAATTTTTCACCCTCAAAATTCAGTAATATGCCATTGCCAGGACAGGCGTTAGGCAGGCAATCCTCTAGTGATCGAGAGAAGGTGACTTTAGGGATTATATTCCGGTTACACTGTTCACTGGCGCTAATCGCTATCGATTGCCAGTGTGATAACTTCTTTTCCAGGCGAGAAGACTTTAGTGGTGATTGCGTCCGTTCAGCGTTAAAAAGAACGAAATGACTGGCGCCTAACTCAGTACCCTTTTGAATGACAAAGTCATTGTGTTCTGAGCGTCCCAGGGCCTGTAGCAGGCATATGTCGATACAGGGGTCATTGGACTTAGGGATGGATGATTGTAGTAGGGCGCTAACGTGTTTGCCCTCTATATGAATCTGGGCCAGATGGTCAAAGGCCTCGACTCCATTAAACAGTAAAATCTGCTGGCCATTTTGCAGTCGTAGTACATTTTTTACATAATGAGCCCGGTCCATTGGTAGTGAGACACTTTGACCAGTGGACAGGGGATTATCGATATATATACGTGAAAGACGCATTCTGGCTTTGAGCACTAATCCAGATTCAGGTTGTGCAGTATAGCACGAGTCAATGTTGACTGGTTCATGGTGTAAAAGTGTAATCCTGGCACGCCACTGGCGATTAGTTGTTCACAGTGACGGCTTACGATTTCTATACCAAGTTGACGTTGCGATTCCGAATTGTTTTCGTAAGCAGCCATGCTTTTTTTAATCCAACGTGGAATCTCTGCCCCGCATTGCTTTGAAAACCGCTTCAGACTGTCGAAATTTGCTATCGGCATAATCCCAGGATAAACGGGTTGCTGGATTCCTCTAGCGGTACACAGGTCCATAAAGTGATAGTAGCTGTCACAGTTATAGAAATACTGGGTGATTGCTGCGTTTGCGCCTGCATTCATCTTTTGTACAAAGAAGTCGACCTCGCTCAACAGGTTTTTGGAATCAGGGTGAGCTTCTGGGTAGGCCGCAACCATCAGGTTGAAGTAATCACCAAAATGGGAGCGAACCAGCTCCAGTAGTTGATTCGCATTTTTACACTCTCCCATGCCGACCATGCCAGACGGCGGGTCTCCACGTAAAACCAGAAGTCGATGGATATCGTTGCTGCGATAGATCTCGAGCAGCTCAATGATTTCATCATTGTTTGCGCCAACACAGGTAATGTGTGGGCAGGCGTCGACATCAGAGTTTTGTTGAATATCGATAACTGTTTCAAGAGTCTTATCGCGAGTTGAACCTCCAGCTCCAAAGGTTACAGAGTAAAAAGCCGGGTTCGTCTCAGCCAGATCCCTGCGAGTTCGCACAAGCGTTTGTTTCCCCGCATCGGTACGAGGGGGAAAGAACTCATAGCTGAGTTCAAGTGCTTTAACCGACATAATATTGCCCCTACCCTGGATTAATAACGGTAGTGATCAGACTTGTAGGGGCCTTCAACGGGAACATCGATGTAATCAGACTGTTCTTGCGTAAGAGTGGTCAATTGAACGCCAATCTTTTCCAGGTGCAGTCGAGCAACTTCCTCATCCAGTTTTTTAGGCAAGGTGTAAACCTGATTTTCATAGTCACCGGTATTGTTAAATAATTCAATCTGGGCAAGTGTCTGATTGGTAAAAGAGTTAGACATAACAAAGCTTGGATGTCCCGTTGCGCATCCAAGGTTAACCAGTCGGCCTTCAGCGAGAAGAATGATGCGCCGGCCATCAGGAAAGATAATATGATCAACCTGAGGCTTGATGTTTTCCCATTCGTATTGCTTGAGTGAGGCAACATCGATCTCATTATCGAAGTGACCAATGTTGCAAACTATCGATTGATCCTTCATCTGAATCATGTGATCGTGGTTAATGACATGAAAATTACCGGTGGTAGTGACGAAGATATCGGCCTGTTTGCAGGCTTCATCCATGGTAACGACGCGATAACCTTCCATTGCAGCCTGTAGCGCACAAATAGGATCTATCTCGGTTACCCATACGGTAGCACCTAGTCCGCGTAGTGATTGAGCGCAGCCTTTGCCGACGTCACCGTAACCCAGCACTAATGCAATCTTGCCAGCAATCATAACATCGGTGGCACGTTTAATACCGTCGACCAGAGACTCACGACAGCCATAAAGGTTGTCAAATTTAGACTTGGTTACAGAATCGTTGACATTGATGGCAGGGAAGGGCAGTTCGCCCCTGGCCTGCATTTGATAAAGGCGATGCACGCCAGTGGTGGTTTCTTCAGTCACTCCCTTGATGTTCGCCTGGCGCTCTGAATACCAGTTAGGTGAGGTTTTCAGGCGCTCCTTGATGCTATTGTACATGACAATCTCTTCTTCACTGCCAGGGTTGTCCAGTACCGAGATGTCCTTTTCTGCTTTTGCGCCCAGTATTAACAGCAGGGTTGCATCGCCACCATCGTCAAGAATCATATTCGGCGTGCCACCATCGGACCATTCCATAATACGGTGAGTGAATTGCCAGTATTCCTCGAGTGATTCGCCCTTGTAGGCAAAAACAGGGATTCCGCTAGCCGCTATCGCCGCAGCAGCATGATCCTGAGTGGAGAAAATGTTACAGGATGCCCAGCGAACCTCAGCACCTAATGCGATCAATGTTTCGATGAGGACGGCGGTTTGAATTGTCATGTGCAGGCTGCCGGCTATACGGGCGCCTTTTAATGGAAGTTCGTTTGCATATTTGCCGCGTAATGAAACAAGGCCGGGCATTTCGGTTTCAGCAATACGGATTTCCTTGCGACCCCAGTCGGTGAGAGACAGATCGGCGATGATGTAATCAGGGGATGTTTCAGTGTTCATAAATTTTGACCTCTAGGGTTTGATTTATGAGCGCCGTTGACCGTATAACTTCATTCGAGCCTGGCAGTCAAGACTGTCGCAACGCTCCTCAAATAAAGTGCCCGTAGAGCTACGGGCAAAATCAAGATGATGTATTCTAGCCTGAGAATTAAATTTGTAAAGTCGCTGCGTGTATTTATGCCAGGCCCGCTTCAGCTCGGAGTAAATCAGCCTTATCTGTTTTTTCCCAGCTTAGATCCAGATCATCGCGACCAAAATGGCCATAGGCAGCCGTATCGCGATAGGTCATATTGAGTAGATCAAGGCCGCTGATGATGCCCCAGGGGCGAAGGTCGAAATGTTCACGCACCAGATCAATGATCATTTTTTCATCAACATGATTGGTTTCAAAGGTTTCGATGCTGATAGAGGTTGGTTTGGCTACACCAATCGCGTAGCTGATCTGGATTTCACAGCGATTGGCAAGGCCGGCGGCGACGATATTCTTGGCTACATAGCGTCCGGCGTAGGCTGCCGAACGGTCAACCTTGGAAGGATCTTTGCCTGAGAATGCTCCGCCGCCATGGCGAGCCATACCGCCGTAGGTGTCGACAATGATTTTACGTCCGGTTAGGCCGGCATCACCAACAGGACCGCCAATGACAAAATTGCCGGTTGGATTAATATGAATCAGGGTGTCATCATTTATCCATTCGGCGGGAATGATGGGTTTAATGATTTCTTCCATTACGCCCTCCTTCAGGTCTGACAGAGAAACATCAGGGGAGTGCTGGGTAGATAGTACTATGGCTTTTACAGCAACGGGTTTACCATCACGGTAGAGAAAAGTGAGCTGACTTTTGGCGTCCGGCCTTAACCAGTTTAGCGTTCCGGCACGACGAACATCTGCCTGTTTCTTAACCAGTTTATGTGCATAGCTGATAGGAGCGGGCATCAGATTATCGGTTTCATTGGTCGCATAACCAAACATCAGGCCCTGGTCACCAGCACCCTGATCTTCGTCTATGCTACGGTCTACACCCATTGCGATATCGGGTGATTGATGCCCCAGAGCGTTAATGACGGCACAGGTGTTGCCATCAAATCCGACTTCTGAGTTATCGTAGCCGATAGCGTTTACTGTATTTCGTACGATTGATTCAAAATCGATGTGAGCAGTAGTGGTTAATTCTCCTGCGAGAATAACCATTCCTGTTTTGGCCAGGGTTTCACAGGCTACGCGCGCGTGTTTATCCTGCGCCAGTACGGCATCCAGTATTGCATCGGATACTGCATCACAGAGTTTATCAGGATGGCCTTCTGAGACTGACTCAGATGTAAATATAAATGTGTCGGACATGATCTACCTTAAGGTCTAGGCAAAGCAACCATTATATAGTGCTTTTGCTGATACTTCATAACTCAATAACCGAGTTGTCACAATTTGTCGTATAGTCTGAATTGATACCGCAATAACCTTTTTGAGTTGCTGAAAAAGTGATTCTGGGCGAGAATAGCGCGCCTTTATCGCTGCTAATGACATTATTCAATACAAGCTATTAGTTTTTTAAGACGATACATAACGATTATAAAGCTTTTTGCTGAGTCATAATGGTCTCAGCAGGACAATGATTTTTTTTAAAAGTGAGGAGAAAGCTATGCCATCTCGTAGAGATCTCGCAAATGCTGTTCGTGCGCTGAGTATGGACGCTGTCCAGAAGGCGAATTCAGGTCATCCAGGAGCCCCTATGGGCATGGCTGACATTGCTGAAGTGTTATGGAATGACCATATGAAGCACAACCCATCCAATCCCGGCTGGGCTGACCGAGATAGATTTGTCCTGTCTAATGGTCATGGTTCAATGCTTATCTATTCTTTACTGCATTTAACCGGTTACGATATTTCAATCGACGATCTTAAAAACTTCCGCCAATTACATTCAAAAACTCCGGGACATCCAGAGTATGGTTATGCTCCAGGTGTTGAAACAACGACCGGTCCATTAGGCCAGGGCATTACTAATGCTGTAGGTATGGCGATTGCTGAAAAAGCACTGGCTGCTGAATTCAATAAAGGCGGTCATACTGTAGTTGATCATAATACCTATGTGTTCCTGGGCGATGGCTGCATGATGGAGGGTATTTCGCATGAGTCATGTTCACTTGCTGGCACTTTGGGGCTGGGTAAGCTGATTGCTTTCTGGGATGACAATGGCATTTCTATAGATGGTCATGTTGATGGCTGGTTTACCGACGATACCCCTAAACGTTTTGAAGCTTATGGCTGGCATGTCATTCCTAATGTCGATGGACATGATGCGGCAGCGATTGCTCAGGCTGTTGAGGCGGCTAAAGCAACGACTGATAAGCCTACTTTGATATGCTGTAAGACGACTATAGGTTTTGGCTCTCCAAATAAAGCGGGTAGCCACTCCTGTCACGGTGCCCCATTAGGCCAGGAAGAGATCGATCAAACCAAGCAGGCATTAGGTTGGGAATATGAAGCCTTTGTTGTTCCAGAAGATATCTATGCCGGTTGGGATGCCAAAGCTAAGGGTGATAGCGCTGAAGCTCAGTGGAATGAAAAATTCGCTGCGTATAAGGCAGATAATCCAGAGCTGGCCGCAGAATTCGAACGCCGTATGTCTGGTGAATTACCAGCTGACTGGGCAGCTAAATCAGCAGATTATATCGCTGCTGTAAATGCGGATGCTAAAAGCCCTGCAACGCGTCAGGCATCCTTAGCCTGTATCGAAGCATACTCTCCGATGGTTCCAGAGCTGTTTGGTGGCTCGGCTGATCTGGGTTGTTCCAACCTGACCGAATGGTCTGGGTACAAGCCAATGGATGCGAATGAAGACGCAAACTATGTGCGTTATGGTGTGCGCGAATTTGGTATGTCAGCCATTATGAATGGTATTGCGTTACATGGTGGCCTGATTCCTTTTGGCGCTACCTTCCTGATGTTCTCGGAATATGCACGTAATGCACTGCGTATGGCTGCATTGATGAAACAGCGTTCAATCTTCGTCTATACTCACGATTCTGTCGGTCTGGGGGAAGATGGCCCAACTCACCAACCTATAGAGCAGATTCCTACATTACGTATGATTCCAAATATGGCCGTATGGCGTCCCTGTGATGCCGTAGAGTCTGCAGTTGCATGGCAACAGGCTATCGAACGTAAAGATGGCCCTAGCAGTCTGATTTTCTCTCGTCAGGGCCTGGCGCATCAGCCACGTAGCAGTGCTCAAATTGCTGACATCGCCAAAGGTGGTTATGTATTGAAAGACTGTGACGGTACACCTGAAGTCATTATTATTGCGACTGGTTCAGAGGTTGCTCTGGCGGTTGATGCGGCAGCAAAACTGTCTGATAAGAAGATTCGCGTGGTATCTATGCCTTCGACTAATCTATTTGATGCTCAGGATGCAGCCTACCGTGAATCGGTGCTGCCTGCTTCAGTCACTGCGCGCGTAGCTGTTGAAGCAGCTGTAACCGATAGCTGGTATAAGTATGTAGGATTGAATGGTGCAGTCATCGGTATAGACCGCTTTGGTGAGTCTGCCCCTGCGGGTCAGTTATTTGAATACTTCGGTTTCACGGTTGATAAAGTTGTAGAAGCTGTTAATTCTGTAGCTTAGTTATTAACACTAAAAAAAGTTAAATTAGGAGAAAATTATGACAATAAAAGTTGGTATTAACGGTTTTGGCCGTATTGGCCGTATGGCTTTCCGTGCAATAGCAAAAGACTTCGCCAATGATATTGAAGTCGTAGGTATCAATGACCTGCTTGATGCTGAGTACCTCGCTTATATGCTGAAGTACGATTCAGTACATGGCAACTTTAATGGTGATATCTCGGTTGAAGGTGGTAATCTGGTCGTAAATGGCAAGACTATTCGTTTGACTGCTGAGCGTGATCCCGCCAATCTGGCCTGGGGTGATATCAATGCGGATATGGTTCTGGAATGTACTGGATTCTTCCTGACTGAAGAAACCTGTCAGAAGCATATTGATGCAGGTGCCAAAAAAGTTGTGATGTCTGCGCCTTCCAAAGATGGCACACCAATGTTCGTCTATGGTGTTAACCATGAAACTTATGCAGGTCAGGCAATCATCTCTGCTGCTTCCTGTACTACCAACTGTCTGGCACCTGTTGCCAAGGTTCTTCAGGATAACTGGGGTATCAAGCGTGGTCTAATGACCACGGTACATGCTGCTACAGCAACTCAGAAAACGGTTGATGGTCCTTCCATGAAAGACTGGCGCGGTGGTCGTGGCATTCTGGAAAACATCATTCCTTCATCTACTGGTGCAGCTAAGGCTGTAGGTGTCGTTCTTCCTGAACTAAATGGCAAGCTGACAGGTATGGCTTTCCGTGTACCTACCTCAGACGTGTCTGTTGTGGATCTGACTGTAGAGCTGGAAAAAGATGCTTCTTACGAAGAAATCTGTGCAGCTATGAAAGCGGCTTCTGAAGCTCCTGGGATTGGTGAAACTCTGGCTTACACTGATGAGAAAGTGGTTGCTACAGATTTCCGTGGTAACAGCAACTCTTCAATCTTCGATTCAGGCGCTGGTATCGCGTTGGATGGTACTTTTGTTAAGCTGGTTAGCTGGTATGACAATGAGTACGGCTATACCTGCAATATGCTACGTTTCGCCAAGCACGTAGCCGCCAATTAAGCGGATCTTTTTCCCGCTAGCGGCGTTGTCGGATTTTTTTGACTGCTCACGTACTGATGTACGCTGCGCAGCTCAAAAAACTCCTCCGCCTTGCTAGCAGAAAAAATCTCTCGCTTAATAATCTAGTTTGAAACCTGCCTGAACTTTTCAGGCAGGCTTTCCATAAAACTGTTTGTTAAATTAATTTATCACTCAGATTTAACAAACCGTTTTAAAAATCTAAATACTTGAAGGAGAATCTTCATGGCTTTTATCAAATTAACTGATCTTGATCTTGCTGGTAAACGTGTACTTATTCGCGCGGATTTAAATGTGCCGGTAAAGGATGGCAAAGTCACTTCTGATGCACGTATTTCGGCATCTATGCCTACCATTGAGCATTGTGTCAAAGCAGGTGCCAAGGTTCAGGTGATGTCTCACCGTGGACGTCC
>JBNKPX010000032.1:0-34812 GCA_050295575.1 Gammaproteobacteria bacterium
ATCATCGACCAATCCAACCCGACCCTATACAGTGAATACAGTGGATGAGCATCTGGATATGTTGATGGTCTGTCATCACCTTGACCCCAATATTGCAGAAGATGTTTCCTTTGCCGAATCGCGTATTCGACGCGAGACTATAGCTGCCGAAGATATTCTGCATGACAAGGGTGCATTCTCGATGATTGCTTCCGATTCACAGGCCATGGGTCGTGTAGGTGAAGTGATCACCCGTACCTGGCAAACTGCGCATAAAATGAAGGTGCAGCGCGGTAGTCTGGATGGCGATAGCGATAAAGCTGATAATATGCGCGTGCGTCGCTATATCTCCAAGTACACCATCAATCCTGCGATAGCGCATGGCATCTCGCATGAAGTGGGTTCGGTAGAAGTTGGCAAGTTGGCCGATCTGGTGCTGTGGAAGCCCGCCTTCTTTGGCACCAAGCCGGCGTTGATTATCAAGGGCGGTATGATCATCGCAGCACCTATGGGTGACCCCAATGCCTCTATACCTACACCACAACCGGTGCACTATCGTCACATGTTCGGTGCATTGGGTAAGGCCCGAGGTAAAACAACCATGACCTTTCTATCCGAGGCGGCGATACAGGGCGGAGTGCATCAGCAACTGAATCTGCAATCGCTAATCGGTCATGTCAAAGGCTGTCGTAATATCAGCAAGGCATCCATGATTCATAACGATTATATGCCGGAAATTACGGTAGATTCACAAACCTATCAGGTGCATGCTGATGGTGAATTGTTGATCTGTGAACCGGCCAGTGAATTACCCATGGCACAAAAGTATTTTCTTTTTTAGGGCTAGATATAACGATGCTACGTTTTACACAATTTACCGAAGCAGATCTAAGCAGCTACAGCGCGATTACCCTGCCGCTAGAGCTGCGTATCAAATCGCGCCAGAAAGTAACGCTGGACAATGGCGAAGAAGCCGGGCTGTTTTTACCACGTGGTAGCGTGATGAAACACGGTGACCGATTGCAGGCAGAGACAGGTGAGGTGATTGATATTGTTGCTGCCAGTGAAACCGTGAGCAGTCTCTATATCGATGATCCATTGCTGATTGCCAAGGCCTGCTACCATCTGGGCAACCGCCATGTGCCATTGCAGATTACAGACGAATTTATTCGCTACCAACACGATCATGTGCTGGACGATATGCTGCATGGTATGGGGTTGCACGTGAAGATAGAGCAGGCTCCATTCGAACCGGAAGCCGGCGCCTATCATAGTCATGCGACTTCTGTACACCCGCATGCACACTGACCTGTCTCTGACCCGATTATTTCAGCTGATTAGCCCTTCGTTGCCGATTGGGGGCTATACCTATTCGCAGGGTGTTGAATGGGCAGTTGAGGCAGGCTGGATTAAAACCGAGGATGATCTGGATGCATGGCTAAGCGGTCTGATAGAAAGCAACCTGTGCTATCTGGAATTACCGGTGTTATTCCGCATGATGGATGCCTGGACCAGCCGGAATATGGAGGGGATCCAGCACTGGAATGAATACCTGCTGGCGAGTCGAGAAACATCAGAACTGCGTCAGGAAGAGCTCAATCGTGCGCGCGCTTTCTATCAGGTATTAATCTCGCTCGAACCTGAAGCAACATCTCACAGGGATTTATTAATGGGATCACAGCATGCCTGTTTCAGCTATGCCTGCGTACACTGGGGTATCAATCAGCAGAATGCCGGTTATGGATTATTATGGAGCTGGCTTGAAAACACCGTGCTTTCAGCAGTAAAGATTATTCCACTGGGGCAGAGTGCAGGACAAAGAGTGATCTTCAAGCTCTCTGAGCGCCTGCCCAATATTATCGAGCAGGCTGCTTTGCTCGAGGATATGGATATAGGCAGTTCTTCCATGGCGATGTCGATTGCCAGTGCGCAGCATGAAACTCAATATACAAGATTATTCCGTTCTTAAAATCAAACAGTGACAGGCAATAAAATGACAGATAAGCAACCCTTACGAATTGGCATCGGTGGCCCGGTAGGCTCGGGCAAAACGGCTCTGCTGGACCGGCTGTGCAAAACCATGCGCGACGATTATCAGATCGCAGTAGTTACAAATGATATCTATACGAGAGAAGATGCCGAGTATCTGGTACGCAGCGAAGCGCTGGCTGCTGACCGTATCGTAGGCGTCGAGACCGGTGGCTGCCCACATACGGCAATTCGTGAAGATGCCTCAATGAACCTGGCTGCAGTAGAAGACCTGACAGAACGCTTTGGTAATCTGGATGCGATTTTCATAGAAAGTGGTGGCGATAATCTATCAGCAACTTTTAGCCCCGAGCTGGCCGATCTGATGATATACGTGATTGACGTTGCTGAAGGCGAAAAAATCCCACGCAAAGGTGGGCCGGGTATAACCCGATCAGACCTGCTGGTCATTAACAAAATTGATCTGGCTCCTTATGTCGGGGCTTCGCTAGAAGTGATGGAGTCTGATACTAAACGTATGCGCGGTGACAAGCCCTATGTGTTTACCAATTTAAAGAAGGATACAGGGCTGCAGGAGGTGGTCAGTTTTATCATCGATCGGGGCATGCTGAACTGAACAGGCCCCAGGAAGCTCTGATAATTCATCCATGAATTATCAGAGTACGAAAAACGAAAACTGTGATTTTCGTTTTTTCTCACAAAATCAATGGCTTGTAGCCATCGATTTTGGCGGTACATCCCTGTGCCGCAGGAATCTCTGAAGTAATCAGAGGTTCGCTTAACTGGGGCATGGAAATAGAAATTGTTGTCCTTGATAAAATGTAAAATCCTGTTAGCCTGTCATATGATTCATATTTATCAATTAATATAGCAGCGGAGTTGTTTATGAAAATATTTAAGATCAATTTAGCTTCAGCCATTATGGCGCTGGTTTTTATGCTTGGTATGCCACAGGCTGCCAACGCAGGTATGGTTGGTACTCAAAACCTGCTGCCACAAAATCTGACTCAACTGGACCAGCAGCAGGCGCGACAGTCTATGCAAAACCAGCTGGTAGACCTGGGTGTAGAGCCTGAAATGGCCAGGGTTCGCATTGACAGTCTGTCAGACCAGCAGGTTGCCGATATCTCCAGTCAGTTAAGTGACCTTCCTGCTGGTGCAGATGCAGGCGGTGTTTTGTTAACTATTTTCATCGTGTTTGTAATTACCGATGTGATCGGCGCAACCGATATCTTCCCTTTTATTGACCCCGTCAAATAATCTCATTTGAAGACTGGACTACAACACAGCTGCCGACTGGCAGCTGTGTTGATATTTTTGCTGGGTATTTCCGCCTGTGCGACTACGCCGCAAACCCGGCAACTGCTTGACCATCCTCCCGATATCCCACCCCTGGTAGAGCTTGAGGACGTCCCTTTTTATCCGCAAAAAAAATACCAGTGTGGCCCTGCGGCATTGGCCACAGTGATTAATTATTATCAGCAATCTACCTCGCCCGATCAGTTGTTGCCGTTGGTGTACATCCCACAGTTGAAAGGTTCTCTGCAGGCTGAAATGCTCGCTGCTGTGCGGCAGTATAAATTACTGCCGGTTGAGCAGGATGGACAGTTGAGTTCAATCTTGAGTGAGGTGGCAGCCGGGCATCCAGTGCTTGTATTACAGAATCTGGGCTATGGATTTTATCCATTCTGGCACTATGCCGTGGTTGTTGGTTACGACCTGGAAAATCAGCAACTCATTATGAGATCGGGTGAAATTAAACGCCTGGTACGTTCCTTTGACGTATTTGAGCGAACCTGGGAACGATCGAGCTACTGGTCAGTGGTGGTGGTTCCCCCCGAGGTTATGCCGCAAAGCGTTAGTCAGGACAGGTTTACAGAGGCAGCGGTGGCTCTGGAATCTAAGTTATTACCTGATATAAATTCAAAGATGTACCAGAATGGCTTCAGGCGCTGGCCACAAAACTATATTTTATTAATGGGGCTGGCGAATGCCGCTTTTGCTAAGCAGGATTATGCACAGGCAGAAATTCTGTATACACAAGCGACACAACTGGATAGGCAGCGCGCTGAAGGCTGGAATAATCTGGCTTATGCGCAGCTTTTGCAGGGTAAGTTTACTGCTGCGGTTTTATCGGTCAATCAGGCGCTAGAACTTGATCCGGATAATCTGGAATACCAGAGCAGCAAGCGAGAGATTATGTCATCTGTTAATAATCAATAAACGGCCCTATCTTATTGTGCAGGTAATCGGATAGTTACCACATCCCCCAATGCCTGTTGCATTTCATTTATGCTGAGATAGTTATAGATTTGAGGCTCAGTAAATATCGAACACTTAAATTCAACCACCTGCTGCTGCTTTTTAGATTGAATCTTCATAATGTTGGAAAGGTCCTGGTCGGAGGGGGCATCATCCAGCATTTTTAACCATAATATTGAAGAAGCTAACAACTGGGGTCTGGAAGCTATCATTTCGAATCTTCTACTGGATTGAGTGACAAGGAATGTATCGGCTTGAATGCTGCGCTCAGTTTCCAGTGCCTCAGGTGGTTCATACAGTCGGAACTGACACCAGGGATAGCGCCGATTCAATTCATTTGATTTCACCGGTTTACCAAATTGAATAAAACTTCTGCTGTATCTGGGGTAAACATTGATGGGCTGGTTTAATTCAATGATACTGCCTACAGGCAGGGTGTGTGAAGGACTGTCTGTATCGACTGATATGTTATAGGTTTGACAGCCAGACAGAAGTGCGACTAGAGATAGACAGAATAAAAATGATATTTTTTGCATCATTGAACCATCTGTATTAAGAGCAAAGTATTGGATTCAAGTACCTGCAAAAAAGTTTCTGCGGTAACAGCTGTAGGGATAATTAAATTTCTCATTACAGCTGAAACTCGGCTAATGCACTTTGAAACACTCACCATAGATTAGGGTGTCCTGCCCTGATCAGAGGTGCCTTAATATTGCAATGACTGAAAGTTACGGGTAATCAGATGACTTTTTGCAAACATCATTTATATTCAGTACCTTAGCCTTTTATCCTGTTACCTGGACTATACTTGTTAAATTCAAGCTTTTTAACTTTTTTTATTCGAGCGAGCAGTTGGACGATATGAATTATTTATGAATAAAACCATTACGCAAAAATGGTTGACAGTACTTTGCTCCCAATTACCGGCTATTGAGTCAGCCCTGTTTATGGTACCGGAAAGCAAGAATAAGCAGTTACGACCACTGGCAAAATGGCCTGTTGATTTAAAGGAAGTTGAATACTTCTCCGGGGTTATAAAATACGCGTTAAAGAAACGCGAGGCTGTGTGCTTCCCAGACGCAATTAAGACAGAGCAACTGAACTCAGATCTTATTGCAATACCTTTTTTCATGCACAGCAGCCTGCTAGGCATACTGATCGTGCGAAGCAGAAGCCAGCCAGAGGAGTTGCGAACTACATTACAGCAGTGGTTGCAAAAAAGCATCCAATGGTTGCTGTTAGTATCTCCTTCATCTAAGAATAAAGATGATAAGTTCTTCAGCTCTGTTGTTGCTTTGCTCGCAGCCTGTTTTGAGCAGAATACCTACCGTCAGGGCCTGATAGCTATGGTCACTGAACTGACGCTGATGTTCAATTGTGAACGAGTGGCATTTGGTGAATATAAAGGATCTTACAGTCAGGTTATCGTACTTTCCAATACTGCTGATTTCGACGCACGCTCAAGCCTGATTCAAAAGGTGGCGGATGCCATGGATGAAGCGATAGAACAGGATAGTGTCATACTGTATCCGCAGCCTGATGCTCGCTACATTCAACGGTCACATAAAGTGCTTGGTCGAAGCGATGGCTTTGGTTCTATTTTGACAGTTCCTCTGATGCACGATGAGCAGGCATTTGCTGCGATCACCCTGCTACGAAATGAAGAAACCCCGTTTACAGAAGAAACCAGTAGCTTATGTCAGCAGACTTTTGCACTACTGACGCCTTATCTTGCATTGAAGCAGGAACAGGAAAAAAGCCTGATGTATAAAAATACCCAGTCTTTTAAGCACCTATTGCAATCCCTTGTTGGCGTGCGTCAGCTGAAGCTGAAGCTTGCTGCAATCACTCTGGGATTACTAATCATACTGGGTAGTTTACTTGATGGGGACTACCGAGTGACTGCGGATGCCGTTCTCGAAGGACGGATACAACGAGTCGTGACTGCACCGTTTTCAGGCTATCTGTTATCCGCTGCTGTGCGTGCGGGAGACACGGTGCGACAGGGTGAAATCATGGCGAGCCTGAACGATGCCGAGATTAAGTTGCAGATGGCCAAGCTCGGAGGGGCGCTACAGAAAGCGCGACGTGAACATCGAGAGGCCCAGTCGAAACGAAACCTAGTCAAGGTGCGCGTTATCGATGAACAAATCAAGCAGATTACGGCAGAAATCGAGCTGGCCCAACAGCAGCTTGATAGAATTAATCTGACCGCTCCGTTTGACGGAGTGGTTATCGAGGGTGATTTAGCCCAATCGCTGGGATCACCCGTAGAACGCGGTGAAAGTCTGTTTAAGATAGCACCGTTGGACGGATATCGAATTATCCTTAAGGTGGATGAAAAGCAGATTTCTCATATTCATCAGGGACAGCTGGGCAGGCTTATTCTACCCAGTCTGACCGATAGTGATTTCCCGCTGCGGGTGGAAAAAATCACTATCGCATCGCGTGCCGAGGATGGTGCTAACATCTTCCGCGTGGAAGCCTCATTGAACAAGGCTACCGATTTACTGCGACCCGGTATGCAGGGTGTCGCCAAGATAAACGTAGGGCGTGCTAATCTGTTCTGGATCTGGACTCATAATTTCACTGACTGGCTAAGACTTCGGTTCTGGTCATGGTGGCCATAGGGATATTTTAGTTATGAGCGATGGAATGAATAGCGCCCACTGGTACCGGGTTAACAATTTAAAACCCCAGCTGCATCATCATGTCGAGATCCACCGGCATGAATATCGTGGCCAGATCTGGTACCTGCTGGAAAATACTACAAGCGGGCGCAGTCACCGCTTTAATCCAGCGGCTTATCTATTTATCGGTCACCTCGACGGCAATCATAGCGTGGAGGAGATCTATCATCTGGTCTGCGAACAGCTTGATGAGCATGCTCCGGGGCAGCAGGATATTATTCAACTGCTGGGCCAGCTGCATGCAGGCGACCTGATCCAGACTGATGTAGCTGTCAGTACTGATGAACTATTCGAACGTCAGACAAAGCAGCAGAAGCAGCAGCTGCGCCAACGTTTTATTAACCCGCTTGCACTAAAAGTCCCGCTATGGGATCCAGATAATTTTCTGGATCGACATTTTCACAAAGTTAGCTGGGTGTTTACACCCTGGGCAGGGTTGCTGTGGGTAATGCTGATGGTTTACAGCCTGCTGCAGGCACTGCAGTCCTGGTCAGGCATCAGTCTGCATTTCAGTATCAATGCATTGTCTCCCTACAATCTGCTATTGATGTTCCTGTTATACCCACTGATAAAAGCCCTGCATGAACTTGGACATGCCTTTAGTGCAAAGCTTGAAGGTGGTGAAGTGCATGAAATGGGGATTAATTTCATGCTGTTCATACCCATCCCTTATGTCAATGCTTCGGCCGCAACACATTTCCGTAACAAATATAAACGTATGTTGGTCAGTGCTGCAGGCATACTGGTTGAGTCCACTATCTCTGCCCTGGGATTGCTGTTATTCCTTACCACAGAACCCGGTCTGGTACATGACATTGGGTTTGATATGTTTATCATCGGTGGTATCTCCTCGTTGATTTTTAACGCTAATCCACTGTTAAAATACGATGGTTACTACATTCTCTCGGATGCTATTGCTATCCCAAACCTGTACCAGCGCTCTGCCCAGTACTGGCAATATTTTTTCAAGCGCTACCTGTTGGGTTTAAAGAAGGTCAGTTCACCAGCTTCGGCGGCTGGGGAGACGTACTGGTTTATTGGTTACAGTATTGCATCAATGTTTTACCGACTATGCGTTTTGTGGTTCATCTTCGTACTGGTGGCAGAAAAATTCTTTCTGCTGGGTGTGATTCTGACGCTGTGGTTACTCGGTCAGCAATTCATGTTACCGCTATACCGGGGAGTGCTTTTCATTATTCGTAACCCCGGTTTGAAGAAGCATCGGGCTCGTGGGCTGTCAGGTACAGCGGTATTAGTGATCGTATTGATTGCGCTCATCGGCTTTGTCCCTATTCCATCATATACCTTAAGTGAAGGTGTTGTCTGGCAGCCGGAAGAGGGGCTGCTAAAAGCCGCTCACGATGGTTTTGTAGCAGAGATCACAGTGCCAAATCTGCAACAGGTGCAGGCCGGAACCACTGTTCTGCAACTACAGGATCCATTTCTACAAAGCAAATTGAAGATTGCTGAAGCCCGCTTGAAAGAACTGAAAAATCAATATCGCGCAAAGCGTATCGAAAACCTGATTGAGGCGGGGCTGAGCAAAGAAGAGGTTACTATTGCCGAATCTGAATATGACTATCTGCTCGACCAGTTCAGCTCGATGTCGATCAAGGCCGATACCAGCGGGACCCTGATTATTCCGCAGGCGGATGATCTGCCTGGCCGTTTCGTGCATCAGGGAGAAGTCCTTGGTTACATTATTGATAAACCACCCAATACTGTTCATATGGCGGTCAGTCAGGACCACATTGGTCAACTACGTCAACGCATTAAGGATATCCGCATCCGTTTTGCCAATGATAGTGAAAGGGAATATTCAGCCAGCATTATCAGTCAGTCTCCAGAAGCAACCGCTCGCCTCCCTCATGCGGCCCTGAGTACCGCAGGAGGAGGGCCATTTATTGTCTCGGGAGATAGTGAAAATCCGTTACTTACCCTGCAGAAGGTTTTTCTGGTTGATCTACGCTTTGATCCTCAGCAGCAGCACATCCCTTTTGGTACGCGCGCCTACGTGCGTATCGATCATGGTGGTGAAGCTTTGGCAACCCAGATTATGCGTCGTGTGCGTCAAGTCTTTCTGAGGCAGTTTAATGTCTGAAATCCATCTTCGTCCCGGCCTGCGACTTGGCAGCTATCCGCAGAAAAAGAGCACCGACCTTAGCGAACTGGAGCAATATGTAGCGCGTTTCTTTGTGCAGCTAAAAAGACGCTTTAGCGCTAAAAAGCATAGCCAGCACTATGTTATTCAGCAGGTGAATGTGCACCAGATATCGCTACAGGCAATGTCTGAGCAGGAGCTTGACGATACCATCCAGCAGCTGCGTGAACAGCTCTACCGGGAGGGGCCAGGCGAAGCATTGATCTTTCAGGCTTTCGCATTGATCCGCGAAGTAGCCACCCGTACTCTGGGGCAGAGACACTATGACGTACAACTGTTCGGAGGATGGTTGATGATGAACGGCATGCTGGCAGAAATGGAAACCGGTGAGGGTAAGACCCTGACCACCACCCTGCCTGCCTGTACTGCGGCACTGGCGGGTATACCTGTACACGTCATCACCGCGAATGATTACCTTGCTGCGCGTGATTGCGAGATCATGCAACCCCTGTATCAGCGCCTGGGGATCAGCGCCGTTTCGATTGTCGATGGCATGGAAATAGAAACACGCCAACAGGGGTATCAATGCGATATCGTACATACCACCAATAAACAGATTGCCTTTGATTATCTGCGGGATCGTATCGAGATAGGTCAGGACACAGGCCCATTGCGCTTTGAATGGAGGCAACAGCAACGACAGCGTGCTGATCATCAGCCGCTGTTATTACGTGGTCTGTGCTTCGCTCTGATCGATGAGGCTGATAGTGTGTTGATCGATGAAGCGAACACCCCGTTGATTATTAGCCAGACGGTTCCAAATGATGAATCCGATGAGACCTACAGCGATGCACTCTACCTGGCATCTATTCTGTACTCTGATCAGGATTATCATCTCGATCAAAAAGCACGCCAGATAGAATTGACCGAACGCGGAACACTCAGGCTTAGTGAGCTGATCCACAACCTGCCTGTACAATGGCGTCACAAACGTAAACGCGAGCAATTAGTGACCCAGGCGTTGAGAGCCACAATTTTATACCTCAGGGACAAGCATTATGTTGTTCAGCATGGCAAGGTCGTGATCATCGATGAATCTACGGGGCGCCTAATGCCTGACCGCTCCTGGGAGCATGGCTTACACCAGATGATCGAAGCCAAGGAAGGCTGCATCATCAATGAGCGGCGTGAACCTCTTGCGCGTATCAGCTATCAGCGCTTTTTCAGCCGCTACCTGCGTCTGGCGGGTACCTCGGGAACATTAAGCGAGGTGGCCAGCGAATTGCGTCTGGTCTATGACCTTGATGTCGTCAGGGTCCCTACCTTCCGCCCCTCAAGGCGTAACATGATGGCGGAAAAGATTTATCGCGATGATAATTTTAAAAAACAGGCCTTTATCGAGCGTATTCAGCAGCTCTACCAACAGGGTCGACCGGTACTGGTCGGTACCTGTAGCGTTGCCGAATCTGAACAGGTCAGTGGCTGGCTACAGCAGCATGAAATTCCCCATCAGGTACTCAATGCGCTCCAGGATAAGCACGAAGCGGCGATTATAAGTGAGGCCGGACAGCCCGCTACAATCACCGTTGCGACCAATATGGCAGGACGTGGTACAGACATTGCGCTAGCCCCTGGCGTGGCAGAAAAAGGAGGTCTGCATGTACTCGCCCTGAGTCGCAATGCCTCACGTCGTGTCGATCGTCAGCTGTACGGGCGCTGCGCGCGCCAGGGCGATCCCGGTAGTAGCGAAGCCATGTTGTCTCTACAGGATCCGTATCTGGAGCAATACTATTCTTCTGCTATGCTCAGTCTAGTGGCAAAGTTCGCTCGGGATAATACTCCTGTCAGCGCCTGGTTGAGTCAACTGATACTGCGATTACCACAGAGAAATCATGAAAAAGAACAACGCCGTATCAGGAAGCAACTGATGCAAGAAGACAAACGATTACAGCATGTGCTGGCCTTTTCCGGTCGCTTTGAATAACCTGCGAAACTACTAATGAAACTGAAAAACTTAACCCTGCTGACCCTTATCCTTATGCTAAGCGCCCCGCTGTTTGCCGCTGAAAGGGCTGAACTGGAATGTCTGGTGCGGCCCGAAATGTATATCGAACTGAGAAGTCCGGTGGATACCACCTTGAAACAGGTGTTAGTCAAAACCGGGGATAGAATCACTAAAGGGCAGCCGCTGGTACAACTGGAGAACTCGGTTGAGATCGCCAAGCTCGAACTGGCTAAACAACAGGCGGCATCCTGGAGTGAAGTGGAAAATCGTCGGGTACAGTTGCAGTATGCAAAACGAAACCTGAAACGAGTGCAGGATTTATACAGTAGAAATTCCGTCTCTCTATTTGATAAAGACAAGGCAGATACTGAGGTTGAACTGGCTAAAATTGAATTGATTCAGGCAAAGGAAAAAAGAAAGCTGGCACAGTTGAATCTGGAAAGGGCCCAGGTTGAACTGGACTTGCGCACCATTAAAAGCCCGATTGATGGCATTGTGGTGGATAGCTATGCCAAGGTCGGCGAATCGGTGGTTGATCGTACCATCATGAAACTGGCCCAGATAGATCCTTTACGTGTAGAAGTCATTGCCCCTGCCGAATTTTTTGGCCTGATTCGAAGCGGTATGAGCGTTGATATTTTTCCCGAGCTGCCGGTGAATAAATCCTTCAAGGCAAGGGTTACCGTAGTTGACCAGCTAATTGATCCTGCGAGTGGCAGTTTCACCGTGCGTATGGCGCTGCCTAACGCCGACGATGGTCTGGTGGCCGGTGTTAACTGCCTGGCGCGCTTTGATTTTAATGCCCCGCAGACTGGTGTGCGCAACCAGTAAGCTGACTTGAATAAGTCGTCAATCAGGCCACATACAGCTCTTTTGTGGCCAGCTTATGAGATCACGCTCACACTTTTACCCCTTTTCATTACCGTCCATCTTTTCTGTGCTGAAACTTCACTATAGAAAACTATAATCATTATGTTCAGTAACAACACGTTCAGTAACAACAGAATAAATAGCTGACAGCAAATTACGTTTTTGGTATTTGCAATCTATTAACCACTTTGTGTATCCATAGCGAGTAGTCATGGAATCTATGAAACATCGGTCGTCTAGCGAATTTATTCTGGAGGAACTGGAACCACGTCAGCTGTTGTCGGCAGGGCTGGAAGGCGTCATTGATACGCAGCTTACCTCCGCTGTCAGCGTCGCCTATCTGGATGTCGATAGCAGTCAGCAGTTCAGGCAAACCTCACAAGCTGATGCGAGTGAAGAGCAGGCCGGTGAGCAGCTTAGCAACGAAATCGCCGTTATAGATAGTACTGTCGATGGATACCAGGCGTTCATCGATGATATCTATTCCCAGTCAGCTAGCAATCGTCATATCGAAGTCGTTGTACTCGACAGCCAACGTGATGGTATCGAACAGATATCCTCTATTCTGCAGCAGTACGATAATCTGGATGCACTGCATATCATTGCTCACGGTTCAGATGGCTCAATACAGATAGGCAGTGGCACGCTGGATAGTGACACCCTGCAGGAAAATCGTCTGGACATTTCGCTGTGGGCAAATTCTTTCTCTAAAAGTGGCGATATTCTTATCTACGGTTGTAACCTGGCCGAATCCGAGTCTGGTAAAACCCTGATCAATGACCTGAGTGATTTGACCCTGGCCGACGTCGCCGCCTCCGATGACTTAACCGGTCACTCCAGTCAGGGAGGGGACTGGATTCTGGAATATCATGCTGGCCAGATAGACAGTGATATCGCACTGAGTGCTGAATTCCAGGCCCAATACCGTGAGGCACTAGCCACTTACTCGGTGACCTCACTGGCTGACTCGGGTGCAGGTACTCTGCGCCAGGCTATTCTGGATGCCAACGGGGGTGTTGGCGCAGATATGATCGAATTCAATGTAGCGGGAACGATTTCGCTACAAAGTGCATTGCCGGCACTCACCGAGCAAATTACTATCGATGCCACCACAGCACCTGGCTTTACCGATACCCCCCTGGTATTTATAGACGGAGCCTCTGCTGGAGCCAGCGATGGACTGGTCGTCAATAGTGGCGCGAGTGGCTCCATCATCAAGGGTCTGGGCCTGTACAACTTCAATACCAGCAATACCAACAGTATCTGGCTCAATGGGGCCAGCAATGTCACGTTACAGAGCAGCAGCATTGGCCTGGATGCCACAGGCAATGTCGTGGGTAACAATGGTGGCATCTACCTCAGCGCAGGCGCGAGCAATAATCTGATCGGTGGTGATACTGCGGGTGCTGGCAATGTCATCACTGGCTCCGGTACTGATGGCATTTTTGTTAACAGTGATGCGGGTAGTGCTAATACGATTCTTGCCAACAGCATTTATGGGAATAGCGGCCTCGCGATCGACCTTGCTACGGATGGGTTTAATGCCAACGATGCTGGCGATGCCGATAGCGGTGCCAATGATTTGCAGAACTTCCCAGTGCTTGCCGCAGCAGGAACAGATGGTAGCAGAATCGCTATTACCGGCTCGATCAACAGTACAGCCAACACCACATTACGCATCGAGTTCTTCGCCAATGCAGCAGGTGACGCTAGTGGATATGGTGAAGGACAAAATTACCTGGGCTATACCACTGTTTTGACCGATAGCAATGGCGATGCCAGTTTTGTTGCCAGTTTTGACCAGGCGGTCACAAGCGGTCAGTCGATTAGTGCGACCGCTACGGGGATTAATGCAGACACGAGCTATGGCTCAACTTCTGAATTTTCCGCTAATGTGAGTGCTGACCAGGCTCTTATCGTCGACACCTTGAGCGATGTCGTGGATGGTAACCTAACCTCTGTGTCCAACCTGATTACAGGCAAGGGGGTGGACGGTTTAATCTCTCTGCGTGAAGCAATCATAGCCAGCAACAATACAACTGGTCATCAAACGATCTTCCTGACGGCGGGTAACTATACGTTATCGCTGGTAGGTCTCTGGGATGACCTCAGCCTGACCGGTGATCTGGATATTATTGGTGATATCACCATACAGGGTGCGGGTGCAGGACAGACCACCATCGACGCAAGCTTACTCGATGATCGAGTTTTCGAAGTCAAATCAGGCGCTTCGTTAACCCTGAAAGACCTGACCGTCGCCAATGCTAATAGCATTAACCTGTTTGGTGGGGCAGTTTCTAATGTTGGAACATTGGTCGCCAGTGATGTTGTATTTCGCGGTAACACCATTATCGGAAATTCGGGAGGTGCTCTATACAATGCGGGCAACATGTGGCTGGATCGCGTTTCACTGTGCAACAATACCTCAACCGGTGGCGGAGCCATTGGCATGCAGTCTGGTGTATTGAACATGACCAATGTCACCGTCAGTGAGAATACCTCGGATTTTGACGGTGGTGGTATTCGTATAGAGGGCGGTACGATCAATATTAATTACAGCACGGTGGCATTTAATTCGGCCACTAGCGGTTATGGTGGTGGTCTCTATCTTCTTGCTGGTACTGCAAACATAAGTAACTCAATCTTTGCTAATAATACCTCCCAATGGGATGCGGTTGATGTTTACGGTGCTGTCACCAGTAATGGTCACAATATCTTTGGTGAATATTCCGGGTTTACTCTTGATGTGACTGACCAGAGTGGTGATCCTGGTTTGAGCCTGCTGGTGCAGGATGATAGTACTGGCCAGTATTTCCATGCGATTACAGGCTCCAGTATCGCCTACAATGCTGCGGGCGGTTCGGCACCTGTAACCGATCAGCTTGGTAACCAGCGAGAACTCAGTGCCGATATCGGAGCCTATGAGCATACCGCCAATTTCGCTCCCATAATCATCAGCGCTGCCAGTGTTGATGCTGCTGAAAACCAGACCGCAGTAACAACCGTCACGGCCATAGATGTGGATGGCGATGCGCTCAGCTACAGTATCACCGGCGGTATAGACAGCGCACTGTTCAGCATCAACAGTGGCGGCATATTAAGCTTTAACAATGCCCCCGACTTCGAGAATCCGACCGATGCCAATAGCAATGGTGTATATCAGGTGCAGGTCACAGTCGATGATGGTCGGGGTGGCTCTGCAGCCCAGCTGATCTTGGTCTCAGTGACCAATGTAAATGACGCCCCACAGATCATCAGCAACGCGATCACCAGTGCCACTCAGGACAGTGCCTATAGCTACACCCTCAGCAGCAGCGATGATGATGGCGATGCACTGAGCATCAGCGCCACCACGCTGCCAGCCTGGCTCATGCTCACCGATAACGGAGATGGCACAGCGCTCCTCAGTGGTACCCCGGGCAATGCCGAAGTCGGCAACCATAATGTCGTGATCGAAGTGAGTGATGGAGTCCTCACAACCAGCCAGAGCTTCACCATCAATGTGGCGAATGTTAACGATGCCCCGCAGATCACCAGCAGTGCAGCGGTCAACGCCGCCGAAAACCAGACTGCAGTAACGACCATCACGGCTACTGATGCGGATGCCGATGCGCTCAGTTACAGCATCACTGGCGGTACAGATAGCGCACTGTTTAGCATCACAAGCGGCGGCGTGTTGAGCTTTAACAGCGCCCCCGACTTTGAGACCCCAACCGATGCCAATAGTGATGGCGTGTACCAGGTACAGGTCACAGTCGACGATGGCCAGGGTGGCTCTGCAGTCCAGCTGATTTCGGTCTCAGTGAGCAATGTTAATGACGCTCCACAGATCATCAGCAGTGCGATCACCAGCGCCACCCAGGACAGTGCCTATAGCTACACCCTCAGCAGCAGCGATGACGATGGCGATGCACTGAGCATCAGCGCCAGCACGCTGCCAGCCTGGCTCACGCTCACCGATAACGGAGATGGCAGCGCGCTTCTCAGCGGCACCCCGGGCAATGCCGAAGTTGGCAACCATAATGTCGTGATCGAAGTGAGTGATGGAGTCCTCACCAGTAGCCAGAGCTTCACCATCAATGTGGCGAATGTAAATGACGCCCCGCAGATCACCAGCAGCGTGATCACCAGCGCCACCCAGGACACAGCTTACAACTACACCCTCAGCAGCAATGATGTCGATGGCGATGCACTGAGCATCAGCGCCACTACACTGCCAGCCTGGCTCGTATTAACCGATAACGGAGATGGCACAGCGCTCCTCAGTGGCACCCCCGGCAATGCCGAAGTGGGTAATCATAATGTAGTGATCGAAGTGAGCGATGGAGTCCTCAGCAGCAGCCAGAGTTTCACCATCAATGTGGCAAATGTTAATGATGCCCCCCAGTTCACCAGCAGCGCTAACGTCAACGCTGCCGAAAACCAGACTGCAGTAACGACGGTTACTGCTACCGATGTAGATGGCGATCCGCTGAGTTACAGCATCACCGGCGGTACAGATAGCGCACTGTTCAGCATCACAAGCGGCGGTACATTAAGCTTTAACAGCACGCCCGACTTTGAGACCCCAACCGATGCTAATAGTGATGGCGTGTACCAGGTACAGGTTACAGCCGACGATGGTCAGGGTGGCACGGCGACCCAGCTGATCTCGGTCAGCGTGACCAATGTCAACGAAGCGCCGAGCGCAGTTGCACTGAGCAACAGTGCGGTGGATGAAAACATCGACACCAGCAGCGGCTATAGTATTGGCACCCTCAGCAGCAGCGACGTCGACACAGGCGACAGCTTTAGCTACAGCATCGTTGGTGGTGCCGACGCAGCTGTGTTTAGCATCGGTGGCGCATCCAGCAACGAACTAATCCTGAGCGATGGCTTGCTCGACTATGAAACCCAGGCCTCCTATCAGGTCACAGTACGCAGCACCGATGCCGGTGGTCTGAGCCACGACCAGAGCTTCAGCATCACGATAAACAACCTCAACGAAGCGCCCACGATCACCAGCAGCGCGATCACCAGTGCCACCCAGGACAGTGCCTATAGCTACACCCTCAGCAGCAGCGATGACGATGGCGATACACTGAGCATCAGCGCCACAACACTGCCAGCCTGGCTCGTATTAACCGATAACGGAGATGGCACAGCGCTCCTCAGTGGCACCCCCGGCAATGCCGAAGTGGGTAATCATAATGTAGTGATCGAAGTGAGCGATGGCGTTCTCAGCAGCAGCCAGAGCTTCACCATCAATGTGGCGAATGTAAATGACGCCCCGCAGATCACCAGCAGCGCCAACGTTAACGCTGTCGAAAACCAGACTGTAGTAACGACGGTTATTGCTACCGATGTAGATGCCGATCCGCTCAGTTACAGTATCAGCGGCGGTGCAGACAGTGCACTGTTCAGCATCAGCAGTGGCGGCATATTAAGCTTTAACAGCGCCCCCGACTTCGAGAATCCGACCGATGCCAACAGCGATGGCGTGTATCAGGTGCAGGTTACAGCCGACGATGGTCAGGGTGGCACCGTAGCCCAGTTGATCTCGGTCAGCGTGATCAATGTCAACGAAGCGCCGAGTGCAGTTGCACTGAGCAACAGTGCGGTGGATGAAAATATCGACACCAGTGCCGGCTATAGTATTGGCACCCTCAGCAGCAGCGATGACGACACAGGCGACAGCTTCAGCTACAGCATCGTTGGTGGTGCCGACGCAGCTGTGTTCAGCATCGGTGGCGCATCCAGCAATGAACTAATCCTGAGCGATGGCTTGCTCGACTATGAAACCCAGGCCTCCTATCAGGTCACGGTCCGCAGCACCGATGCGGGCGGCCTAAGCCACGACCAGAGCTTTAGCATCACGATTAACAACCTCAACGAAGGGCCCACGATCACCAGCAGCGCGATCACCAGCGCAACACAGGACAATGCTTACAGCTACACCCTCAACAGCAGCGATGTCGATGGCGATACACTGAGCATCAGCGCCAGCACGCTACCAGCCTGGCTCACGCTCACCGATAACGGAGATGGCAGCGCGCTTCTCAGCGGCACTCCGGGCAATGCCGAAGTCGGTAATCATAATGTCGTGATCGAGGTGAGTGATGGAGTCCTCAGTACCAGCCAGAGCTTCACCATCAATGTGGTGAATGTTAATGATGCCCCACAGATCACAAGCAGTGCGAACACCAGTGCTACCCAGGACAGTGCTTACAGCTACACCCTCAACAGCAGCGATGTCGATGGTGACGCACTGAGCATCAACGCAATCACGCTGCCAGCCTGGCTCTCGCTTATCGATAACGGAGATGGCACAGCGCTCCTCAGTGGTACCCCGGGCAATGCCGAAGTGGGCAACCATAATGTGGTGATCGAAGTGAGCGATGGAGTCCTCAGCAGCAGCCAGAGCTTCACCATCAATGTGGCCAATGTTAATGACGCCCCACAGATCACCAGCAGTGCGACTATCAATGCTGCCGAAAACCAGACTACAGTAACGACGGTTACTGCTACCGATGTAGATGGCGATCAGTTGAGTTACAGCATCACCGGCGGTGCAGACAGTGCACTGTTCAGCATCACAAGCGGCGGCATATTAAGTTTTAATAGCGCCCCCGACTTCGAGAACCCGACCGATGCCAACAGCGATGGCGTGTATCAGGTGCAGGTTACAGCCGACGATGGCCAGGGTGGCAGCGTAGCCCAGTTGATCTCGGTCAGCGTGACCAATGTCAACGAAGCGCCGAGCGCCACTCCAGTCAACCTGACGGCTATCAATGAAGATAGCTCTCCACTGCGTATTACTCAGGAGCAATTACTTAGCAATGCCAGTGATGGGGACCTGGATGTATTGACCGCAACGGGTCTCACTATTAGTAGCGGGGCAGGTAGTCTGAATGATAATGGAGATGGTAGTTGGACTTACACTCCCTCTGTGAACGATGATACATCGGTTAGTTTTGCCTATAACATCACGGATGGTCTGGCCATCACTAGCAATAGTGCAACGCTGGATATTCTGCCTGTTAATGATGCCCCGGTGACTGTTGCCAGCAGTTTTACTACTGATGAAGATGTTCCATTACAGAGCCTTGATATTCTAAGCAATGTCAGTGACATAGATAGCAATACTCTGTCGATATCTACGGTTTCAGCACTGCATGGGAGTGTCAGTATCAATCCGGACAATGCGATTAACTATATTCCTGATGCTGACTATAACGGGGATGATCTGATCAGCTATAGCGTTGATGATGGCAATGGGGGGCAGAGTAGTGGTATTGCTTCGGTAACTGTTAACCCGGTTAGCGATGTGAAGAATGATACATTGGCAACACAAGTTGATAAATCTGCCATATTAAATGTATTAGTCAATGATAATTCTGGATCAATAAGCAGAATCGATAGTATTACTCAACCCATGCACGGCCAGGTTGTTTTCTCAGATAATGGTTTTGTCACCTATACTCCCAGTCAGGGTTATATTGGCAGTGATACCTTCAGCTATAGTGTGCAAACGGCGGCTGGTGAGATCGAAACAGGTATTGTAACGGTTGAGGTTCAGCAACCAGTCTCAATACTTGATTTGAATATTGTGCAGCAACCTTTAGTTGATCAGATTAATGTTAAATCGGATACAACTTTAACCCAGCCCGAAAATCAAATAGCTGTCGCGTCACCGACTAATACGGGTGAAGAGCAGCCTGTTTCATCCACTAAATCCAGTGCCAGTGAAGATATCCCTGACTCCAGTCTTTCTAATGTTGAAACAAAGCTGGAAGCATTGATCAATGTGACTGGAGAAAAAAATGTGGTTTTCAACGTAGAGAATCCACCGGCTATTCAGGATTCCGTTAAAATCAGGCATGTGACAAATTCCAGGCAACAACAGGTCCAATCTACGAAAAGTGCGATGGATTTGAAGCAAATGCAAATGCAGGCACTAAATGACCAGCTTAGCAACCAAGTAAATCTGAGTCAGTGGGATGATGGCAATGGTGATATCGATGCTGAAGAAGAAAAATTATTGGGCAGGATAGATGAAATGAAGCATAGTATCGACCAGGATATGGAGGCAGAGCAGCAGAATCAGGTCGATGTGCAGATTGTATTAGGTTCAACGGCGGGGGTAACTGCTGGTATTGTAGGCTGGGTTCTGCGCGGAGGTTCATTGCTCGCCAGCATGATGACTACACTACCATTGGTTAACAAGTTTGATCCATTACCGGTTATTAACGCGAAAGAACAAAGAAAGGCCGATGCCAGAGATGACGAAAAAACCGAGAAAGAGGATGAAGGCAGGATTGCTAAAATGTTTATAAAGGGAGCAAACTCAGATGTTTAATTTCCTGATGTGGGTTATCCCTGATTATACCTATATGCCTGCAAATTAGACTTTCTGCTGACTATGAGTAAATTGCCAAAGAAATTCACCACTATTTTTCCTGCTATGCGCATTAGTATTGCGCTTGTATTATTGACGGCCTGTATATTACTCAGCGCGGAAATTTTAGGCTTCGCTCCGAAGGAAAGTAAAATACTGATTGAATCGCGCAGCAAAATCAGCGAAGCGCTGGCACTACAGATGTCCGTGCTGATTCCTGATGAAGATATCAAAAAGATCCAGAAACTCATCCGCTTTATCGTCAGACGTAACCCCGATATTCTGTCTGCTGGCATACGTAAGGCTTCGGGGCAGTTAATCTTCCAATCCCCTGATCATGAAAAGCTTTGGGGGCAATACACACAACAGACCTCTACAACAACCCATGTTTTAGTGCCGGTCCTGCAGCGTGGCGATTTATGGGGGCATGTGGAATTACGTTATTCACAGATAAAGGCAGAAACCTTTCTTGGGGTTTTTGACCAGGGACTTTTCAAGTTGATTCTATTTGTTTCGCTGAGTGGTTTTTTTGTCTTTCTGGTTTTTATCCTGCGCACTCTTCGCCAGCTTGATCCGTCATCAGTTATCCCAGGTCGTGTCAATGCCGCCTTTGATACACTCGCTGAAGGTGTTGTCATCGTCGATGAAAATGGATATATATTGCTCGCAAATAAATCTTTTAGCGAAAAAATTGGTTACAACTCATCAAGTCTGATTGGCATTAAGGCCTCAGAATTGAAATGGAAGAACATCTCTCCAGAAACAAATGGCTATGAACTGCCGTGGATTAAAGTCATAGAATCTGGCAAGAGTACTATGGGTGATCAATTAATATTTAAAAAGACTAAAACTAGCACGATAAAATTTGCAGTCAACGCTTCGCCAATTATTTCTGATGACGACAAGCTACAGGGCGTGCTGGTTACTCTGGATGACATATCCGAACTGGAAAAACGTAATACTGATCTAAAAACTATGGTCACGCGGTTGCAAAAAGCCCAGTTGCAAGTGCAGCAACAGAACAAGGAGCTTTCTTTTCTCGCTACACGCGATTCACTTACCGGTTGTCTGAACCGGCGGTCATTTTCTGAGCAATTCGGGGCGAAATTCGAACAGGCTAAACAGGAAGGTCTTGAACTGGTCTGCATCATGGTTGATGTCGACCACTTTAAACGGGTCAATGATAATTATGGTCATGCAACGGGTGACCAGGTTATTAAAATGTTGGCTGACATCCTTAAATCAAATGCTCGTAAAGATGATCTGGTTGGACGCTATGGTGGTGAGGAATTCTGTCTGGTGTTTCCCGGTATGACGGTTGAAGTCGGCATGGGCGTGGCCGAACGGTTACGCATAAAAATTAAGGATGAGTCGGCTGATCGTTTTACCAATGGTCCACATATAACTGCCAGTCTGGGACTTGCAAGCATATACGACGGTCCAAAAACAGCAGACGAGTTGAATCAACTGGCGGACGAGGCGCTATATATCGCTAAGGGGTCCGGGCGCAACATGGTCGTACGCTGGACTTCTGATGCAGTGTCAGAGAAATCTGTAGAGCAGGGCAATCAAGCAGTTGAGAAAGTCGAAAGCGCAAAGGTAATTGAGATTAAACACCTCAGAACGCGCGTTCAGGAGCTAGAAAAGATAGCATCGAACTTTTCCTCTGAGCTTGAATATGCCCAGAGTCATGATGTGCTTACTGGTCTGGCAAACCAGATTCTATTTTGTGATCGAATACAGCAAGTGATAGATCGGAGTTATCGTCAGGATCAACTGGCAGCTGTGATTATTATTGATATAGATAAGTTCAGCGAGATTAATACATCGTTAGGTCGCAATATTGGTGACCGACTGTTGCAGCTATTTGCTGAGCAGTTAAATGGGATCTTTCGTACACAGGATAGTATTTCCCGACTTGATATATCACGTTTTGGTGCGGATGAATTTGCTGTACTACTAACGGATATTTCTCAACAGGAGGAGGTTAGCTGGGTGCTAAAAAGATTGCTTGATGCGGTTAAGACCTCCTACGATATTGACGGGCATAGCATACATCTGAGCATAAAAATTGGTGTTAGCGTTTACCCCATAGATGCATCCAGCGTAGAGGAACTGCTCAATCACTCACTGACAGCCAAAAAATACTGTAAAAGCAACAATAATATCTCGAGTTATCAATTCTTTGACTCAGAGATTCAGCAGCAATCAATGAACTATCTGCGCCTGGAAAAAGAACTTCGAGTCGCTATAAAGGAGGAACAGTGGGTGCTGCTTTTTCAACCAAAAATGAATGTTCACAGTGGAGCTATTGTTGGTGCCGAAGCGCTATTACGTTGGCAGCACCCACAACGTGGTCTTGTCGGCCCGTTTGAATTTATAGAGTTTGCTGAGCAGCGTAAATTGATTTTTCCGATTGGTGACTGGGTCATCAATGAAGCCTGTAAACAGATAAAAAACCTTATCGATAAGGGCTTTTATGACTGTAAAATTGGGATCAATCTTTCCACTGTCCAATTAATGGAAGCTGATATCGTGCCCAAGATTTTCAGTGCTTTAGATCAATATGATATACCACCAAAACAGTTTGAAATCGAAGTTACAGAGTCTACTCTGATTGAAAATATTAAGATTGCTTCTGAATCCTTGAAAAGACTCAATGCCAGAGGAATAAATATCTCAATTGATGACTTTGGTACGGGGTATTCTTCGCTCAGTTATCTGAAGAACCTGCCAATCAATAACTTGAAGATTGACCGCTCATTTATTATGGATATTTGCCATAATCATAATGATGAGCAAATAGTTAAAACCATAATTTCGATGGCGCACTCTCTTGATTTGATGGTAGTCGCCGAAGGAGTTGAAGATAAGCAGCAACTGGATTTACTCCATCGATACGGATGCGATGAAATCCAGGGGTATCTGCTCAGTAAGCCGGTGGATGCTCAGACATTGGAGAAGATTATTACTAGCCCCCAGTCTCTTGTTGATAACTATTCATCTTCGTACCAGGAAGCACTCAGTAAATGAACCTCTGATTAATTCAGACTATCTGAGCAAAAAAATTATCGGATTACCCATTTAAAAATCGGTAAAGTACAGGTAGATATGAGTAAGCCATGAAAATATGGCGGAATGTTACTTTCGACGCGATTACCTGTGCCAAATATTGGTAAACAGGGGCTTGATGGTTATAAGGGTATGAGGGTGGTACTAGCCTGAATGACGGGGTTTTATGCTACTTCATTTCGCTATACCCGCCATATTTTCACTGCATCGTTTGATAGACGCTACTATTTGTTTACCAGACTGGAAACGTTTATCGATGTCTTTGTGTAATGCCTTATTAATAATGCTGGTGATGCAGATGGGTAGATCCGGTCTTAAAATCCGTATGTCCTTATGCTTTTCATTGGTGATTTTATACATCAGGTTCGCCATTGAATCGCCCACAAAAGGTAGCTCTCCCGATAGCATTTGATACAGAGTGACGCCAAGTGAGAAGAGATCGGAGCGACCATCTACCTTACTGCCCGCCAGCTGTTCGGGCGACATATAATAAGGGCTACCGAGTACGGTTCCTGTCTTGGTTTTGCTTGCATCAGTTATACAGGCTACGCCAAAATCGGTCACTGTGGGTTTGCCTGTGGTTTCGTCATAGATAATATTGGCGGGCTTGATGTCTCGATGGACGACATGGTTTGCATGCGCATAATCCAACGCTCTGGCAACCTGTGCGATCACATTTAAAACTCTGTCATCGGCTAGTCGTCGGTCCTTTTTGCAATAAGAACTGAGGTCTTTGCCCTTCAGGTAATCCATAGCAATATAGGCCAGATCCTGATCTTCCCCAATGTCGTAAATGGTTACGATATTAGGGTGATTTAGGCGGCCAGCAGCTTCGGCCTCACGGAAGAAACGACTCTTAACCTCTTCCACATGTTCGTTTTCAAATTCCTCCGTTAGCGAGAGAGTTTTTATCGCCACGGTGCGACTGATTCTGGGATCCTGTCCCAGATATACCGTACCCATTGCGCCATGACCGATCTCGCTATCAATCTCATAACGACCCAGCATTGGTTTCTGCAAGCCAGATTTACCCAGAAACAGGTTGGTATTATTACCCGATGAGTTAGCGCCGTTGAGCACTACCGCAGCACAAACTTCGCCGTTGCGAATAATGCGATCGGCAACATCTCTGAATGATTCATCGTGTTGAGAGATAAAATCGAATGCTGAAACTGCCTTGTTGAACTGGCGTTTACGCTCATAGTCCAGACCCAGGTTATACAGCTGCTGCAACAGGGTTTGATCGATACGGCAACTGCGATACTTGTCAAATGCCTGATCAAGCAGCCCCTGCGAATGAAAGGATTGCCCCAGTTGATGATTAGCCTCAGATAATTCGCCGTAAAACAGCTCAGCGCGGTTTTCGATTACTTTCTTGAAGCCGATCATTAGGTGCCCACACAGCAATGTCAGCAGGGCTGTCATTAGCGGGATCCAGGTTGATTCTGAAATCATAAAGTAAAAATGTGCATTAAATATTGCAAGGCTGATCAGCAGAGTGACCACAAGGGCTGTACCTGTTCGTAATCGGGGTAATGCGAACATCAGGTACAGGCCAATAAGGATGACAGCCAAAGCCTGAACGACTATGGTCCAGTCAGGTGCTTTATAGAGCTCGTGATTGAGCAGGCTGGATACCGTGTGTGCGATAACCAGCGTTGGAGACATAGCTTCACCGATAGGTGTGATCACTGGGCGTGTATGTTGCCTGGAGGTGACACCAACAATGACGATTTTATCTCGTAGCTGCACATTATTGATCTGGCCTTCCAGTAAATCAGCCATTGAATAAATATTGAAAGCAGGGTAGTTGTTCTGTTGTTTGTAATAACGCGGGTAGATATGTAACTGTCGGTCAGTTTGCAGCTTCTTTTCACCTAGTTTCAGGCTTTCGCCAAGAGTAGCACTGATACGGCTGGTCGACATTCGCTGATGGCGTACAGCCAGCATCAGAGCAAAAGAGGGCAGATACTGGTCAGCATAGCGGACTATTAGCGGTTGACGCCTGGCCGCATCTGGATTGTCCCTGTCAAGATAAATAACACCTGCGCCGCCGACCTCTTTGCTAAGTGCTTCAATCGGAGGGTAAACAATATCAGCCGCAGGGACAGGGTTCTGTTTAAACCAGTGACTATCAGCGGCTTTCGTATCCACATAATGCAGCGTGAACTTATTCAGATAATCAGGCAGCGGCCCGCTGGAACCAGCCTCCTGATTAAAGTCTTTACCATAGGGTATCGCCAGAACAATACGACCCGAGGTGCGAAAACGAGAGGCTAAGACCTGATCGGCCAGTAGCGTGGACTGCGTTGCTCGAAATGCTTCGCGTACCTTTCCACGCATAGCACCAGCGTTGGTCAAAGCCTTCTTAAGCTTTTGGATTTGATCCAGGCTACGGTTATTCTGCGGGACATCGAAGGGGACAGTAAATCCAATCACATCGGGACGTGCTCGAGCCAGCTTGCGTGTAGCTTCTGCAAGAAGGGTGCGCGGCCACGGCCAGGCACCATAGGTCTGTAGGGACCGGTCATCAATTGCCACTACTACTATGTCCTTATTCGCCGGTCTGACCGATGAAAAGCGCAGGCCAAGGTCATAGGCCTGCCATTCAATGGACTGAATGAAACGTGTATTTGCAAGTAGCAGGAAGAGTAACATCAGCGATAAGCCGATAAACCAGTCTTTCTTCCAGAGAGACTTAGTCATGTGTATTCAGGTTAATTAGCGTAATGAGAGCCAGCAACAAATATAACATCCAAGAGTATTTACTATTGATATTGTATAGCAGGTTTTTGATGAAAAAGAGCTTAGACAGGGTGCTTTTTATCCCCTGTATCCAGGAAGCCTGATAGTTATAGCTCGTAAACCTCAGAGTCAGGGAATATCAGGCGGCATTGTGTGCCTTTGCCCGCCTCGCTGGAGACTTCGATCTGCCAGTGAAAACGGTCACACAGGCGTTTGACAATGGTCAGGCCAATGCCATAACCCGAGGCATTGATATTTTCACCGCGTCGAAAGGGTTTGAACATGCTGTCAACCAGTTGAGGAGACATGCCCTGACCACTGTCATCGATGACAACGCTGCGCTCGCTAACCTCGATGTGTATCTTGCCGTATTCGGTATAGTTGATTGCGTTGCGGATCAGGTTACCGAGAACGACTGATACTACTTTATCCGATGCCCAAAGCCTGATGGCATTCTGTGGATCGTACTGAATATTAACCTGCTTGTTTTGTTTGAGAATATTCGCCTGAGCAATCTCTTCCTGAACAACATCGTTAACGGTCACAAAGTCGCGTGTCAGTACGGCATCGTTCTCACGCGCCAGAAGCAGGAACACCTCGGTCAACTGCTCCATATCGGCTATAGCGCGTTTAATTCGCATGACCGATTTAAATGCGGGTGCTGAGAGTTGCTGTTCGCTAAGTAGCATATCGGCGGCCAGGTTCATAACCGTCATAGGGCTGCGTAATTCATGGCTGGCATCGCGGGTGAATTCACGCTCACGGGCAATGAACTGGTTCAGGCGTTGTCCGAGGCCGGTGATGGCTTCAGATAAGATTTGAATCTCATTATCGGCATCAAAAGTGAGTTGAGGGTCGATATCAAATGAGAAATCCGCCTTAGCAAGATCCAGTGTATCTATTTGTTCGGCCAGCTTAATAACTGGAGAAACCGTTCTGCGATTGAAGCGATAAGTCAGCCATAGCGAGAGATATAGAATCAGTAATACGGTGAACAGCGGGAACATGCCGTAGTACACTACCAGCGCATCTACCTGACCGCGGAAATACAGCAGGTAAAGTGTCTGTTGGTTACGTCTGGAAATATGCAACACCATACGTTGATCACCCTCACCGTATTCATGAAATCCAGTGTCGTCGGGTAATTGGGAGCGTATAACTTCGGGGAGCTGCTGTGGGTCAACAAAACCCGTCAGGTTTTTGGTATCGGGTAATGCAAAATCCGGGTTGCTGGTGTAGTGTTCCCAGAAGTAGGTCTCTTCTTCAAGAATGGCGTTTTTAATCAGAATTTGCTCTATAACCAGCTTGGCGAAAAAGACACCAAGTACAGCAGCCACTGCAATCAGCAGGCCTTGCATCAGGAAGGCCCTGTTTATCTTATGTAGCAGGCCGCGGGGTTCAGCCATTGGCGTCAGGTGCTGTTACTTTATAACCGCGGCCCTGGATAGTATGTAGTAACTGTTGTTCAAACGGTTTATCAATCACTTTACGTAAATTGTATAGATGGCTGCGCAAGGTATCGCTGTCTGGCAGTATGTCGCCCCAGACCTGTCGCTCCAGATCTCTTCGGCTTACCACCGATGGAGATGCTCGCATCAGTACGCATAATATCTTAAAAGAAATGGGCGTTAGAGTCAGTTTGACCCCGTTGCGTTCTACGCAAAGCGTAGAGGTATCAAGCGTTAAATCGGCGATGCGTAATACTTCTCTGGAAACTTCTCCGCGACTACGACGGATCAGGGATAACAGTCTGGCTTCAAGCTCCTTGATAGCAAATGGCTTAATCAGGTAATCATCTGCACCGGTTTCAAGGCCGGTAATCTTGTCATCCAGGGTATCTCTGGCGGTTAGCATGATAACGGGCGTGTCTTTGCGAGCCTCCGAACGGAGTTTGGAACATACGCTAAGGCCATCCATACCAGGTAACATCAGATCCAGCACGATTGCATCGTAATTGTTACTCACAGCCAGGTGCAGACCAGTCACGCCATCAGCGGCATAGTCAACCGTAAAGCCTCTGTTTTCCAGATAGGCGGTAACCATTTCTGCGATATCGGTATGGTCCTCAATCAGAAGAATGGATGACTCTGCTGGCATAGTCGTCTCTTTATCAGCCTTTGGTACGATAGACGGGGTCATGTTAGCTGAAAATTGCATCATCATCACCTGCTTTACATGGGCTTACAAATTGTGCCGCAACAGCAAATATTCTGTAACTCGGGGGCAAATCTGCAGGCTAGATAAGGACGAGCCTGCAGAAAGGCTGGAGCTAAGGCCTGTCAACCTTCATCAATACCTTCGGTAACAGGGTTGTTGATATATTTGTGTAATCGGCTACCTGGGACCACTGAATGCAAAATGTCGGGGTCGACCTGTTCGATTTCTTTCATCATTGCATCGTAGTGTTTTTCGGTTTCAAGAATTTGTTGTTCATAGCGAGACATGGCTTAACTCCTCATTGATGGGATGTCAATCATGGGCTAAGAGCTGTGATTAAGCTGTCAAAGTGATGTGAAGATTTTGTGAAATTGAAAAGACTTATTTCTGCACAAGCTGTTTAAGGGGGGCGAGTGTAACCATTCGAGCGTGCGATATGTCTTGAAACAGCTGAGAGTTCTACTATTATCTATATAATAACTTGCAGGGATGATGAAAGATGAAACATACAAAGGTAGTCCATAGCAGTGAAGCTTATCTCGTTGAAGCAATCAATAAGCTGTCAACTCAGTTGAGTTTTAGTCATGAAAAAGAGCACTTTAGGCATTCCTGTTTTCTGCAGGAAGTTATTGAAGATATGGAGCTACAGCTTAATATGATCCGGGCTGCTCAGGGCGTGCCAGAGCAGAGCGATATCACTAGCTTTTATTAGGGCCTCAACTCACTATTATTCGCTTTGTCTACCCTGTTAGGGCTTGCCTCACAGCGCTTCTACCCCTCTGGTTTCCTGGGAAAAATTAGAACTACATCAAGGTTTTATATTAAAGGTGAACTGGTTTAACCGCCGAGCGGGATCAGCTTCACAAATTTTAATAGATTGTCGTTCTAGAATTATCAATATGGAAACAAGTAGAAGTACAGCGAAATGAAATACTCACACACACACACTGATAGTGAAGAGCATCTGGTTGAAGCGATAAATAAGATTTCTAGCCAATTGTGTTATAGAGTCGAAAAAAACCAGTCCCGACATTCCGATTTTCTTCAGGAAATTATCGATGATATGGAACAGGAGCTTACCTTGATCCGAAGGGGGCGGAGATTAACCGAATGAAGGAAAGCGGAAATGCAATTTCCACTTTACTATCATAATCAACGATTTGTATCAGGGCCTGTTAACACTAATTGGTTATAGCGGCTCATCCCTGTGCCGTAGGAACCCTTGAAATAATCAGAATCTCCTTACATCGTTTATTTAATTACGACGCGTGCATTTAGTGGCTGCAATGGACGGTTATTGTCATGGTGCATAGCATGAACAAACTTATCGATCTGCTCCTGTGAAGCGGTATCGAAGAACTTCATGACGAACCAGTTGACGCCCTCTGAGCAGGGTGGGGTGGTAAGCGATCCATTAAATCTAAAATAATCATACTTATGGGGCAGTAATCTTCTTGCATTTACCATGTGGTGCAGAGTGTGTGATGCCCCCGCTTCATGCGGCATATGCGCCCAGGCTTTTTCCAGTTCTGCATTATGTTCACCGACATTGAACATAACGGCAATTACCGCAAGGTTTCCATCTTTATCTGCATGTACAAAGTGGGCTTCCATCGGGTATGAATGACCTTCAATGGTGTTTTCACTGGGCGAATGAAAATGGAATTGTTTTAGCTCAAAGGTTTTACCTGCCACAGATATCGTACTTCCAGGCGTGTAATTAATCTGTATGGTATGGCCGTTATTGAGAACTTCTTTTCCGCCTGCCTTATAGTTGATTTTCATATTGGGTAGATCACCTTCGATCATGCCCGTAAGGTTAACCGGGGACTGGTTCTTTCCACTGCCGCAGGTACCAAATTCAGCACTCAACCTGGCCCAGTATTCGGGGCCTACATCGCCAGAATATCCCCAGTGGGCTTTGCCTTCGGCATAAGAAGTAGTAGAGGCTAAAAGTCCGCATAGGAGTAAGGGTAGTACTTGTTTTATCATTGATTTCCTTCCGAAGGATTAGTTATTGAATCAGTAAATCTCAATTATGAAGCTATTGATGTTATTTATTGGTTAAAAAGTCTGACTGAACAATCGGAATAATATCGTATTTAAGTCTGAGAAATTAATGAAGCGCTGAATAGTTCATCCATGAATTCTCAGGGTGAGAAAAACGGAAAATGTACCTTTAATTGATTCAGGGCGCTTTTCCCTCATAATCAAAGACTTACAGTCATTGATTATGGCGACACAGCCTTATGCCGTAGGAACCTCTGAAATAACTAGAGGTTCTTTAAATTCAATAAAACTACTTACGCGAATCCTTTATGTACATGGATGAGCCGTTATTTCTCATTTCAATATTGAAAAGCTCCGTAGCTCGAATCAGATCACTCATCTTTTTATAGCCATAGTTGATGGATGAAAAGGAACTGTTATTTGAGATGTAATGCCCGATCTGTCCCATGTGAGCAAAACCATCATCTTCTGAGGTTTGTTCTACTGCGGTTCTTAACAGTTTGATCAGGGCTGTATCACTTCTTAGCTGTGCTTTTGTTTTTCGGGTATGCTGTTTTGCTTTACCCGTTTTCTTGTCTTCTTCTGGTGGCACCAGATTTTCAGTAAAGATAAAAGGTGAACAGGCATCGACAAAAGCTTGAGGGGTTTTCTTTTCACCGAATCCATAAACGGGGAAGCCACTTTCAAGTAGTCTGAGCACTAGTGGGGTGAAATCGCTGTCACTGGTCATCAGGGCAAAGGCATCTACGTTGCCGCTGTAAAGCAAATCCATAGCATCAATAATCATTGCTGAGTCGGTAGCATTCTTGCCTTTGGTGTAGGCAAACTGTTGCATGGGGCGAATAGCGTTAGGATGCAGACGTTCTCTCCAGCCAGACAGCGAGGGGTTGTTCCAGTCGCCGTGGGCATGCCGAACATTGACAGTGCCATATTTTGCCAGTTCTTCTAAAACACCTTCCACCGAGTTATGGCTGACGTTATCGCAGTCGATAAGTAAGGCAATCCTTTTTCTATCTGACATGGCTGTTTTCCTGCGTAATGTTTATCCATTTGAATAATGATTGTAGATGACTTCGCTGTCAAACGAAGCTGTTGAATTCAAGTCTATTCATTGGCTCATACACTACGTGTATGAGCATTGTGATGTAGGTGATGACCCTTAGCTCTCAAGGGTATATAGGTGGTAGGTGTTTTTGCCGCCTGCTTTGGCTACATACATGGCTGAATCAGCAGTTTTTAGAAGATTGTCGGTATCACCAGCATAATCGGGACAAACACTAATTCCTATGCTGGCTCCTACCTTTACCTGATGTCCTTGCAGTGAGACGGGCTGCGACACTTTTTTGATGATTTTATCAGCGATAATTGTTGCGGTTTCTATCTCTTTAATATCTTCTAAAATCACTGCAAATTCATCACCACCAATGCGAAAGACCATGTCATTGTGACGTAAAACATCCTGAAGGCGCTGCCCGACATTGCGTAATAAGTCGTCGCCGATATGATGGCCTAATGTGTCGTTAACGATTTTGAAATCATCAAGATCGATGAATAGCAGGCTACAACGTTGCTGGTAATGCAAAGTAGTGCTGACGGCCAGTTCTACACGTTCCTCAAAAAAATGTCGGTTGGGCAGCCCGGTGATTCCATCATAAAAGGCCATGTCCTTAAGATGGTCATCTCGCTCCTGTACCTTGCACATCATGTCGTAAAAGGCACGTGAAAGATCGCCTATCTCATCGGTGCGCTCTATCATTGGACGCACGCTGTAGTCCTGATTTTGGGTAACACGCTTAACAGAGTCTCTCAAATGCTTTAATGGTCTTATGACTGAACTTTCTAATTTTATAGCCAGCGATAGTGAGAAAAACAGGCTGACAATAGCCGCTGCAGCAATGACGCCTATATACAGGAATATGCGCTTGTAAACTATGTTGAGGCTGGCTTCTAGTGATAATGTACCGACGAATTCAGATTTTAAAAACACCGGCTTAGTTAATTTGAAGCGGTCCCATGTCAACTGTTCTTCAGCTTTTGGCAGTCGAGGGGGATCGCTAGCTGCTATGACAGAGATACCTTCGCGTTTGAATGTTGCCAGTCTCGTCCCATCGGGTAGTGCTAACGAGGCATACAGTATGTCGGATGATGCCTGCAGGGTCGCCAAAGCCTCTGTTGCCGTGATGTTGTCGTTGAAGGCCATTGCCGAGGCAGCATTATCGCTAACGATATCAGCGTTAACGTGGATAGCCTCCAGGGTTGCTTTGCGAAGCGCAAAAAATTCGTAAGCAGACATTACCAGCAACACTGGGGATAAAGCGATTATTAGAACCAATACATTGATTAGTATTAGTTTTGTTTGAATTAGCTGATTGCTAAACCATGTTTTCAGCTTCATGAGTTAACAGGCCCTAAGTTTATTTTGCAAGACGTAACAAACGGGAGCTGATATTAAGTTTAGCACTTTGGGCGGTTTCTGTATTGATTTCAAACACCAGGCGCTGGCCTTCTGGGCGTAAGAATATGTTTGCTCCTGTTTTGGCCAGCTGCTCGTCATCGGTGACGGTTAATATGGGTTGAGTGGCTATTTTATTTATCAGGTTCGTGAGGTTGGTATTAGTCATTTGTCCGATGAAAATAATATTGCAGCTTGCTGTTTCTTCAGCACCCGCTATAGGGCGAGTATAGATGGGTCTATTGTTGATCTGTTTTCCATTAATGGAGTCGAGTGCCCTGCCGAAATCCTCGTCAGCTATAAAGCATAAGTCAATACTGTCGCCCAGGGTATTGGCTGGCCATTCAGTCAATAATGCAAATTTGTATAGATAGGCAGCCTTGAGTGTATATTCCGGTAGTGCCTCGCGCGCATGAACGTAGCTGGCATGGCCGAAACCGAGCAGGCAGCATAACAGGAGTAACAGTTGGCGTAGGTTCAGGCTCATCTGAAGTTGTACTCCAGTTGTAACCAGAAATTACGTCCTTCCAGGGGTAAGGTGGTCAATACAGGGTGAATTAGCACATCCTCCCTTTGGGTATTGAACATGTTACGAATGCTGAATCTGATATCAGTATCTGGTAATACCTGGTTGGAGCTAAGCGTAAGGTTAACTACGGTATCTGAACTGACATCGTTACGCTCAATATCAAGACGATGACCTGTTGCCTGTACCTCAAACCCTAGCATGGCTTTGTTCTGGAATAAGGGTTGCGCCATGTTCAATTTTGCCAACCAGTTTGGCGAGTTGAATAACGGTTCGCCAAAGTCATCTTCTGTGACCTGGAGAACCAGGCTGGCATTCAGCCTGAAGCCATCACTGCTAACATGTTCTATCCCTATCTCCTGCCCTAGAGTGTCCAGCTCCTTATAAAACGGCGAAATGGCATCAGTGATTTTATTATGATAGAGCGAAGTAGTTACTCGTGTTTTCGAGCTTATTTGCTGCTGCCAGACCAGTTCCAGGGTCGATATAGCTTCCTGCTTGCTGGGGGGGGCGCTGTAAATAAAGTGGATATCTTCCCAGGGATTGATGTTGCGAAATGCCCTACCGTAGGAAAGTTTGAGTATCGATGCAGGCAAGGGCTGATAAATAGCGGCAATACGAGGGCTGATAGAGTTCTCTAAATCATTCTTGCTGCTGAAGGGGTCGGAGAAAGCAGAGTTGCTTAAAGTACTGTCATACTTAGAGTTATAGTCGTAACGTAATCCGGGGACCAGTGTTAGTTTGTCTGTTAGTCGGTATTCATCCTGAACAAATACACTGGTGGTCGTTGTATGATAATCATTTTGCTCGTTAAAGAAGTAAAAATACTCAGGATCTGATATGCCGCTACTAAAGGATTGTTGATAATCGTCACGATACTCTATGCCAAATAAAATTTTATGCTGTTCAAACCAGCTGCCGATAAATGTGAAACCTATCCCTCGCCATTTACCCTGTGACGCTTGAGTATCACTGTATTTAAGTGATTTATTATCAGATTTGTAATCATACTGCCCGAAATACAGCTGGGTAGAGAGTTTTAAGTCTTCATCCAGGTCACTATCATGATTGAGCTTGAGAAAGCTGTTTTTGTCTGAAGCGTAATTCCTTGAAGTCAAAGCGCCCGGTTCGAAGAACGTTAAGAATGCTGTATCGTCTAGCTCACGCTGACCAGTAGCCAGTTCCAGTGTCCAGTTATCAATACTGCCCTTGAAAAACAGGCGTTCGCTGGTTGTTTTTTTAACAGGAGAAATCGCCTGGTTTGTATAGGGATCACCGGAGTATGGTTCCCAGTCATCCAGTTCTGGAAATTTAACGCTGAAGCCATCATCTTCATATTTTGATGCAGAGAGTAGAATTTCTGCGCCATTATCAAATTGCTTGCCATAGCTCAGGCGTGCTCTGCGACTATTGTTATCACCAGCGTCGGCTGCCAGTTGAACGCTATCAAAGTCTCGACCGCGTTTAGTCCTGATATTGATGACGCCGAGAAATGCACTATTGCCGTAGGTGGTGGAACCTGGACCGGGAATGTATTCCACACGATCGATCATATCGACATTGATTAGTGCGTCTTC
>JBNKPX010000033.1:0-33151 GCA_050295575.1 Gammaproteobacteria bacterium
ACATTGGAAGGAATACCTGATGGAACCGGTACCAGAGCATTTACAGGCAGCTGTAAATACGGTTAACCAACAGCTAGAGGTGTTTAAAGATCAGGGGTACTATCCTGCGATAGAAAAAATCGAGGCCGGAGACTATAGAGGCGCAAATATTTTATTGTTAAAAACAATTAACCCTGCAACTACTAAAATGCAGGAAGCAACGGATGCATTGGTTGAAGATGAAGAGACAGAAGCTGGTATAGCATTCAAAGCGGCTGAGGAACAGTATCAGAGCATGATTACTCAGGTGACGATCCTGTTGGTGGCAGGTATATCGATTGGTGTTCTGCTGGCGTGGGTCATAATCTCAGGTATCTCCAAGGGTGTAACAAGTGTGGAAACAGTAGCCAACAGTCTGGCAGATGGTGATTTAACCGGGCGTGTGGATTACAAAAGTAAAGATGAGATTGGGCATATAGCCACGGCTTTTAACCGTATGGCCGATAAATTTAGTACTGCTATCAGTCAGGTCAAGGAAGCTATTGCGCAGCTTGCTGCGGCGGCTGAAGAAACCTCAGTAGTCAATGCCCAAACCACTTCCGGTATTAATCAACAGCAAATGGAAACCAGCCAGGTCGCCACTGCGATTACTGAAATGAATGCCACGGTCCATGAGGTAGCGCGTAGTGCGGTGGCTGCGGCGGAGGCAGCCAAGGAAGCAGATACAACCTTCGTGGAAGGCAAGCTGGTAGTGGACAAGATCATCGATGCCATCACTGAACTGGCCAATGAGGTTGAACAATCCTCTCTGGTGATTCGCGAACTGGAAAATGAGAGCGAAAGCATAGGTTCGGTTCTGGATGTGATCAAGGGGATAGCCGAGCAAACTAATTTGCTGGCATTAAATGCAGCTATCGAAGCCGCCAGGGCAGGTGAGCAGGGACGTGGATTTGCCGTGGTAGCCGATGAAGTAAGAACACTGGCAGGGCGTACCCAGCAATCTACCCAGGAAATTGAAGAAATGATTAACCGCCTGCAGTCTGGAGCCAATAAAGCGGTGCAGGTGATGGAAGTTGGTAAGCAAAAAAGTATGCATGGTGTGGAGCAGGCTTCTGCAGCCGGAGAGGCCTTAAATACTATTAATCAGGCAGTTGATCGTATTAACACCATGAACACTCAGATTGCGAGCGCAGCCGAGGAGCAAAGTACGGTTACCGAAGAAATTAACCGAAATATTGTGAATATTAATGAGGTGGCTGAGCAAACCTCAGAAGGTGCCAAGCAGGCCGCTATAGCAAGTGATGATCTGTCCAGGTTGGCGGAAGAACTTAAGCAGCTAGTCAGTCAGTTTAAGGTTTAAACCGGATTAAATAACCACAGCTAATCATTGATGGCTGCGGTTATTGTTACTTTTTTTCAGTCAATTTTCCCCTATTTGGCGGTAGGATGATAAATACCGCGTTGCCCGGGTGGCTGTTTGAAAGCATCGCTAACACCAAGGATGGTTTCAGTGCCTCCTAGATAAAGATAGCCATCCTGAGGTAGTAGTTTCGCAAGGTTGTTCAGAACGGTACCTTTGGTTTCCTGATCAAAATAGATCAATACATTACGACAAAAGATTACGTCGAATTTACCCAGCCCTGTCATGTTGTTAAGCAGGTTGAACTCCTGGTAGGTCACCATAGAACGAATTTCTGGATTGATCTGCCAGTTATCATCCACCTTCTTAAAGTATTTAGTTAACAGGGTCGGGGGAAGGCCCCGCTGTACCTCAAAGGGGTTATAGATTCCCTGCCGGGCTCGTTCCAGAACTTCACGCGACAGGTCGGTTGCCAGGATTTCCACTCGCCATCCCATAAGCTTAGCGGCTTCTTCCTTTAGAATCATAGCGAGTGAATAGGGCTCCTGACCGGTAGAGGCCGCAGCACACCAAATTCGAATACGCTTTTTATCAGCCCTGGATTTAAGTAAGGCCGGTAAAGTGAGCTGGCGGAACTGGTCAAATGGGTGAGTGTCGCGGAAGAAGAAAGACTCATTGGTTGTCATGGCTTCGGTGATATCCCTCAGCAAGGTCTCGTCAGGGAAGCGACGAATGCTGGCAACCAGTTCAGCCATATTTTGAATGCCACGTTTACGGGCTACTGGCAGCAGGCGGCTCTCTAATAAATAGAGCTTGTCTTTTGAAACCACCAGACCGGAGCGCTTTTTCAAAAGCTGCACAATAAAGTCAAATTCATCGGGTTTCATAGGTGCCCTCCTTCAAGTATTTTCGCAATTGCCGGGCCTATTTTATCGAGTGGTAAGATGGCCGAGCACAATCCATTGGTGGCGACTGCACCAGGCATGCCCCAAACCACAGATGACGCTTCATCCTGGGCCAGGATGGTACTACCAGCATCAGCCAGTTCTCGACATCCCTTTAATCCATCCTGACCCATGCCCGTCAGAATGACTGCCAGTACACGGTCCTTGTATGCTGCTTTAAGTGAGCGCATCATGGGATCCACCGCGGGTCGACAGAAGTTTTCAGGGGGGTCACGAGTAATTTTGATCGTCATTCGCGGTCCGCGCCTGGTTACCAGCATGTGATGATCTCCTGGGGCCAGATAGATGTTACCAGCAATCAGTTCTTCACCATCTTCTCCTTCCTTACAGATGCCCCTGGTCACACGCGACAGGTGCTCAGTGAGGATGGAGGTAAAGTCAGCAGGCATATGCTGTGTAATGACTACGGGTACAGACAACTGTCCCTGCAAAGCACTAAACAGTGTGAACAGGGCCTGGGGGCCTCCAGTTGAGCTCCCCACTGCCAGGATTTCTGGACGTTCCTTAGATGGCGTTCGCAGCGTTATCGGCTTATTCGAATATAGCCTGTCGCTGCTTGCTGGGCCACTTTGTATCGTGGATGTATGGCTTCTTTGTATTTCGGATATTCGACTCGCACGGCTACTGCTCGTCTGCTTTTCAGTGCTTGAAGATGGAAAAGATTTGTGTGCAGATGCAATACCCTGTTTGCGTCGTCGAGCGGCAGCTAATGCCTTTATCTTTTCGATCAATTCGCGACGGAATAGCGGATCGCTCTGTAGCTCTTTACTACTGGCTGGCTTGACTATGTAGTCGGCAGCACCCGTCTCCAGAGCTTTTAAGCTAATCTCTGCCTGTTGGTGGGATGGAGTGCAGGCCATGATGACCTTGATATCCGGTCTGGCCTGTAAAATTCGGGGTAGCGTTTGCATGCCATCCATTTCAGGCATCTCGATATCCAGTACCACCACATCAATTTCGTGTCTACTGAGTTCTTTAAGAGCCTGAACCCCATTGGCAGCATAAGCTACCACCTGAATGGAGTCTTCCTCTTCTAACCAGCGGTTGAAAAGACCACGAATCACGGCAGAATCATCTACCAGCATTACCCTGTAAAGCATATTGTTCATTTATTAACTTCTAAAAATAATTGCCGGATGCAGGTTTTACAGTTTTAGGCATCAGATAGAGTTGTTGAATCATTAACAAACCGGTCTCGAAGAGTTTACAAAAACATTGTTGAAAGTCCGCAACAGTTGCTAGTTGTAATTCATCTGCTGGGTCTGCATGAGTATAGGCTGATAAATTAAAAGAAGCACGGAAATCCTGGGCAAATACATGTTTTTATGATTTTGGTTCCAGTGTAAATGGCAGGCTATGCCTGCTAGATAAGGATCAAAGATGATTGAGTATTGCTCATACAGGAGTTGTAGCTCCAGGGATTTAACTATGCTTGCTGAGTCAAAAACAATATCTCGTTAATTACCTACAGGTCTTTGATGGTATATCAAGATCAATCCTATCATTGCACTTGCATGAATAAGCCGAGGTATATGCTATTACCAAAATTTAAAAAATAAGATTCACCAAGGTGTTCAATCATGGCAACCCGGTATGGTATATTTCACAGAGTATTGATGTTGCCAAAGTAAAAATAGTTCTGATTTCTGGGCAATATTTTATATTAAGGAACAAAAAAACCGAGTATTAAACATAAAGGAAATTCAAGATGTATTCAAAATTCAAGTTACTTATTATTTTTCTGCTATCAACACAAGTGATCTCCTGCGCGAACAATTATGATCTCTCGCCCAAATATAATGAAGAATCAAAAATTCTAAACCTGGGCAAATTTGCTATTGAGAATATCACTTACCATAGGTCGAACGTTAAACGTATTGGGGATAGAGGTGCTGCCAGGATCACGAGTGAGATTTTCAAATCTAGTGACCCTGTTTGTAACAGGCTCGATATCTCTATAGCCTCTGTAAAAACGGGGTATTACTTCCGTCATGAGGGTTATTTCGAAATTCTCGATACCTACGATGGGAAGTGTGCAATCGAAAACATGGCGAATGTGTTTTTCATGAAGTGTGAATTACCTGCTTCGATGTGGTCAAAAAAATATGATTTTGATTCGATGGATATTGGTCGGCATGACTACTACGTATCAACCAGTGACACTAGTGCGCAGACAACGAAAAAGATCAACCTTTTAGTGCCCAGCGAAAAGTGTATGGGAGCAATAAAAGATAGTGTTTTATCACAAATGAAAGAGAAAAAAATTAGAACTTATGATCCAGAAACCAGAAGATGGAGCGAAGGTTGATAGATAAGCTTTACTCATTAATGGGGAGTGTAGGATGTTAAAACTCTGGGCTGTTTTTTTACTTGCTTTTTTTTCTGGTTTTAGTTTGTTTGCGGCTGAAGGGGAAACAAAGCCGTCACCTGTAGCAGCGGAAAAGGTTTCGGTATCTTTAGAATATAAAGAAATTTCATCTGGAAGTGCAGATATTCGTATATTTGTTAAGGAAAAGTGGCCTTGGGTGCCGGAATATTTTCTTATTGTTAATGAAAATCCCGATGAGAACGGATTGTCGTTATTAGGTGATGTTGATAATGAAACTTCTGATGAGAACAGATTGTCGTTAGTGGATGATTGCGAAAATAGATTTAGAATACTGGGTTCTGATGAGCAAACATTAGCTGGCAGGAAGTTCAATGTACGCTTTGGTTATTACAACCTGGTCCACTTAAAAGGCGGTGGTTATTTAGATCTTATTAATAAATCGAAATTCAGCGCCCCCATTTGCGGAATAGAGAGGCAGTATAAAAGCATCAATGGGGGCAAGCCACTGATGATCGATTTTATCAATGTTGTTAGCTGTGGGCAATTGAATCTGGAAACCTCGAATCAGAAATATATTGTGGATTTATGGGAGCGGGTAAAAAGTTTCGATCACGAGTTATCTAAAGCATTTAATGTGGTCAATTGAGATTCTTTTTAGGTTGTGATACCAGTGGGTTTTTCGGTTCTTGCTGATGTTGATATTAGCTGCAGATTCAGTTAATCAGCGCTTATGCGATAAGCTTTTTTAAAAAAGAAAGTCCCTCATGCCACTCAGCCAGGCCACTGCTTGAATTGATATGCCCAGCAGGACCAATATTGATAAATTCACTACCCCAGGCATGCGCAGAAGCTTGTGCGAACTCAAGGCTAGCATAAGGATCATCTTCGCTGGCAACGACAATGCAGCGAAAAGGAAGTGGCTTAAGCGGTAGGGGTGAAAACCCAGACGCCTGTTTTGGGAAGTTAGATCCATACGGGTCCGGTGGGGCTACCAGTAATGCGGCACGAATTTTCAGTTTTGAAGTTTCTGCCCAGTGAGCAACGAGTAGACAGGAAAGGCTGTGAGCGACCAGCACCACATCAGAATTAAGCTGAGACAGGGTGTTTTCCAGCACCTCTACCCATTCTTCACGAACCGGGCTTTCCCAGTCTCGTTGCTGTATACGAACGAAAGAAGGGTTCTTCTTTTCCCAATGGCTTTGCCAGTGGTCTGAGTCTGAATTACCAATACCAGGGAGTAGTAGCGCTGTGGTTTTCATGATTATTGTATTTATAAAACACAGATTGAGTCTAACTTATTTTCTGTTATGGCAAAAGCAATCAACTGTATGATCATTGACCAGCCCTGCTGCCTGCATGAAGGCGTAGCAAATGGTACTACCGATAAACTTGAAGCCTCGTTGTTTGAGTGCTTTGGATAAGGCATCAGATTGTACAGTTTTAACCGGGACATCTTTTAGAGTACGCGGGTTGTTTTTGATGGGTTTACCATCCACAAAACTCCAGATAAAGTCGCTAAAGCCACCAGGTTCTTTCTGTAACTCTAAAAAAGCACGGGCATTGATTACGGTTGCCTCTACCTTAAGACGATTGCGCACTATACCCGGATCTAACAACAGCTTTTCGATCTTGTTCGGGGTATAGCGCGCAATCCTGCCTGCATCGAAGTTATCGAACAGACGGCGGTAGTTTTCGCGCTTTTTCAGGATGGTAATCCAGGATAACCCGGCCTGTGCGCCTTCGAGAATGAGTAGTTCGAATAGGGCGCGATCATCGTAGCAGGGTATGCCCCATTCTTCATCGTGATAGGCCTGGTAGAGTGGTTCGTTTCCGACCCATGCGCAGCGGTTTTTTTCAGTCATCATAATTTGCTGTTGATTACTCGGGCTGGTGACACACGGCTTCGATATTATGTCCATCCGGATCAAAAACAAAAGCACCGTAATAATGGGGGTGATACTCAGGTCGCAGCCCTGGTGCGCCATTGTCCGTTGCACCGGCATCCAGAGCGGCCTGATAAAAACGGTCTACTTCATCACGCGTTTGTGCAGAGAATGCGATATGCATGGGTGTATGAGCCTGATCGGCAACACCAAACCAGAATTCAGGTTTGCCATCCCTGCCAAACCCTCCCCAGCCCTGAACTTCCTTCACGAGTTGTATCCCTAATGGTGCAAGGCATTGTGTGTAAAATTGCTTGCTGTTTGGGTAATCGGATACAGCGATTCCCAGGTGGTCAATGATCATGATGTTTTTCCTCTATGTGATTGCCGGTCATGGCCTGTTGAATAAGTTTAAAATCGGTTTCAGGTATCTGTAAATGTCCAAAGCGAAATGCGTAGCCCCAGCTTTTTTTATTCTTTATGAAGGATAGCTTATCAAGTAATGGTCGGATAGCTGCATCCTGTGCTAACAGGAATTTTATATCGCGCCTGAAGGGGATGAAGTCGGGTGTCATCTCAAACTGATAGACTTCCTCTCCTATGACTTCGCCAATGGTGGTAAATCGTTGGCAGGGCGATTTCTCCCCAAAAGTTTCCTGTGGAGAGTAGTATATGATCCAGTCGCCCCTGCGCATGCGTTTTAGAGCTTGTGGCTTACCGTGACAGAGTTGTGCAAAGCCACCGTCTACACCTTTTAGTACATGATTGCGTGAGGCAACACCGACCCAGTAACGGGTCGATGAGTTTTGATGTTGAGTGGTCATTTACTTTTTTGTGCCAGAGTAATGACGTAGCCATTGTTGTCACGTATCCAGATCTCTCGCATGCCATAAAAGGTTATACGTTCGGGTAGGACGATATCAATATCGTCGCCTAAATTAGCAACTAGTTCATCAAGTTTTTCAACCTCCAGATAAAAGGTCGCACTGGCCGCAACCGGCATTGCTGAAAACTGATCGAACTCTTCGGCAAGTGATTGTTGATGCTGGAACATAACCATGGCTCCATCTTTATTCAGCATGGCATACTGTAATGGCTTATCTTCCATTAATGTTTCAACAGGGGTTTGTGTGTTAAAGGGAAGCCCCATCATTAACTGGAATCCAAGATGGTCGCAATAGAATCTAACTGTAGCGTTGACGTCTTTGGTCATCAGATTTGGGGTAAATGTAGTCGTCATGTTTTCTTCCTGTTTTGTGAATTTGTTAAAGCTTACGGTCTTGCTACTGACAACGTACTGTCAGTAGAAAAAGCAGGACTATTATTTATTCAGAATTTCCGTGTACACTGCATTTTTTGCTGTCAAAAGAGGCTGTAACCCATGCGCCGAGCAGACCGATTATTTCGCATCACACAGGAATTACGTAGTGATCGCTGGTGCACAGCACATACCCTGGCGGATTTACTCGAGGTATCTGAGCGAACTATTTATCGAGATATACAGGATCTATCGGTGTCAGGTATCCCCATTATTGCAGAAGCAGGATTGGGCTATCGTCTAATGCAGGGCTTTCGCCTGCCCCCACTGATGTTCGATGAGGAAGAGCTGGAGGCATTGCTGCTCGGTGTACGCATGGTGGGGGTATGGAGTGACCCGGTACTGGCGAATGCCGCTGAGCGTGCGGTGGCACGTATCGAAGCAGTATTGCCAGAGCGCCTGTTGCCCGAGCTATCACGAAAAACCATTCTGGTTGCACCCTTTGGCCCTGAAGCCGAGGTGAGTGATTCGCTGAATCTTCTGCGCCAGGCGGTACGTAACCAGAGTAAGGTTAAGTTTCAATACCAACGCGCTGATGGGGAAAACTCTGTACGTACCGTGCGTCCTCTGGGGCTTGCTTACTGGGGTAGAACCTGGACGCTGGTTGCCTGGTGTGAGTTACGCGATGAGTTTCGACATTTCCGTGTCGACCGCATGAGCAGCCTGCTGGAAAGCGGTGAAGATTTTGTGCACGAGGCGGGGCGTACACTGGATGACTTTCTTGCTACGGTGAATGCCGAATAAAGCTAACTTTTTGCTTTAGTTTTTCGGGTCGCGATAGCAAGCAGTGGATCATCGGGCCAGGGATGCTTCGGATAGCGTCCTTTCATGTCTTTTTTGACATCGTGGTAGGAGCTACGCCAGAAACCGGCGAGATCCTGAGTGATTTGTAACGGTCTGCCAGCGGGGCTTAGTAAATGTACCAGCAAGGCTACCTTGCCATTGGCGATGGCTGGGGTTTGTTCGCAGCCAAACATTTCCTGTAGCTTAACCGCCAGCACCGGGGGCGATTCATTGTAGTTAATGGCAATAGACGAGCCTGAAGGTACGCTAAAACGTAGAGGAGCCAGTTGATTCAATTGCTGCTGCCTGTCCCAGGGTAGTAAGGCCTGTAGAATGCTTTTTAAATCCAGCCTTTTAAAGTCCTGTAATGAGTTAACCTGCTCCAGATAGGGCGCGAGCCAGTGATCGACGGTGCTTAGCAGGGTATCCTGAGATAAATCTGGCCAATGCTCATCCCCCTCAACCTGTCGCAATAGATTAACCCTGGCACACCATTGCTTAAGCTCTGCATCCCATTTCAATAATTGCAGACCCTGTTGCTGTATCGTTTGAATCAAGGCGGCTGTTTTGATCTCTGTCGGCACCTTGTCCAGTGTTTTTCTTTTTAACAGCAGTGCGCCGATTTTTTGCTGTTGCTCAGCGATAAAACGATCTGTTTTTTTATCCCATTCGGCAACAGTTTGAGTACTGATAAAATCACTCATGATGCCGTCGAATAGGACCTCATCTAAAACAGTACCTGAGCGAATCGTATCGCCCTGAGCACCTGTTATATTGCTTACTTCAGCCACTGCCAGCCAGCGACTCTTTCCCAGATAATGCTGCCCCGGCAGATTGGCGCTACGCCCATTGGCAAGCTGGAAGCCCCCTGAATGTCGGCATCTTGCAATGCGATCGGGGTAAGCGCAGGCCAGCAGGTAACCCGCAATCTGTTTTGAAGTCAGTAGATAGCTTTGTGAGCATTTGATGTTAAGTTTGAGTAACTGTTGCTCGAGCTGCTGGGCCAGTTGCTGGGTACGACGAAGCCAGCCCTGATGTTGCGCGGGACATGTTGATTCGCCAGATAATATATCGAGGTGATGACTGATGTCGGGGTTGTCTCTGCTTAAGGGGTTGCGATCAGATAGCAGACTGGCTAGCAGGCAGGCTTTTCTAGCAAAGCCGATCTGTGCAGCACGGATGAGTAAATGCGCCAGCCTCGGGTGTACTGGTAAAGCCGACATGGACTGTCCATGCGCAGTGAGTACATGACTATGATTCCTGATTTCAAGGGCGCCTAATGATTGCAGCAGGTCGAGGGCCTGTTGCCATGGACCTTTGGGTGGCGGATCCATCCAGCTCAGTTCATTCGGATCATCTATGCCCCATTGCAGTAGCTGCAAGGCAAAAGGGGCAAGGTCGGTATTCAATATCTCCGGGCTGCCATGCGCGGCGAGTTGATTCTGCTGTTCGGCTGACCACAGTCGGTAGCATTTACCAGTGCGTAGTCGTCCCGCTCGCCCCGCGCGTTGCTCAGCAGAGGCCCTTGAAATCTTCACCGTATGCAAACCAGCCATGCCTGTGGTGGGGTCAAAGCGAGACTCACGCGCCAGGCCCGAGTCGACCACTATATCTATGCCTTCGATAGTGAGGCTGGTTTCTGCAATATTGGTCGCCAGCACCACTTTCTGTTCGTGAGCATGTCTTCCAGATAAGGGCGCGATGGCATCCTGTTGCTGTTGTATGGATAGATTGCCGTACAGGGGACGTAGATGTATGCCCCTGATCTTGCTATCTAGCAACCAGTCAGAAAGTGCATCTGCACAGCGGTGTATTTCACCCTGACCCGGCAGAAAAGCAAGTAAGCTGCTTTCGCTGTGATCCAGCAGGGCCTGTTTGATGGTAGTCACCATGCGATCAACAATTCGATCATCGGGTTTTCGGGCTCGGCCATAGATAATATCTACTGGATAAGCGCGACCTGCGCTTTTTACAATAGGCGCATCATCCAGCATTTTTGCAATCGCCACGCTATCAAGCGTTGCAGACATCACCAGGATTCTTAAGTTCTGACTGCCCGTATCGCTACCAAATAATTGCTGCCCCTTCAGGCATAGAGCGAGTGCCAGGTCTGAGTCCAGATTTCGCTCATGAAATTCATCGAAGATGACCAGGCCTACACCCTCCAGTGTCGGGTCATCCTGTAGCATGCGAGTCAGTATTCCCTCGGTGATAACTTCGATCTGGGTATTGGGGCCAATCTTACTGTCCAGACGCATGCGATAGCCTACACGTTGACCTGGTTTTTCATTGAGCGAACTAGCCAGGCGATAAGCCGCACTTCTGGTCGCTATGCGCCGGGGTTCAAGCATGATGATTTTACGTCCGCCAAGCCAGGGTTCATCCATTAATGCCAATGGAACCAGTGTGGTTTTTCCTGCACCGGGCGGCGCTTCAAGCACTACCTGATTAGACTCTGAAAGGCTTTGCTTAAGCGTATCGAGGATTTCTTCTACCGGGAGTTTAGTGTAGGTCAAGTCAGCAAGCCTTAGGATTTTATGAACGATTGTTTCATGGTGATTATCTTTACAAGTTTAATGCCTGAGAGTATTGTGATTTGTAATGAGATTTAATGGGCGCTGTTAATCGATATGTCCCATTAGAACATGTACAGACATATTTTTACTATAATCGTGATATATACACAGAAGTTATAAGTGTCGTGAATTACTGAAAGCATTAATTATTCAGGTTCCATAATTAACATTAACGGAGCAGAAGAAAATGTCGTCATTAATTATCAAGACCGGCGAATGGGTAGTGATCCTGTTAGCATTATTAGTTTCTGGTTGTGGATCTAATTCTTCGTCTGATACAGCTCCTGTAACAGGTTTTCAATTACCGGATGAAGTCGTCCAGTTGAGATTGCAGGATAACGGTGCCGTTCATGCCTATGTACAGGTCGATGGTGGGCAAAGAAGTGAGATGACGATTAGCGGGTCATCAGCCACCTTAAGTCTGACACTGACTGAGGGCAGCCACAGTGTCAAGGTCATCCTTGAATATGTGCTTACTTCTGACCCCAGCAATCCCGTCACACTTGCCGATAGTACCAAACCTGTAACCGTTACCGCTTCCTCAAGCACTCCGCTCAATTATACCGATAGCGATTTTGATTTCACTGCATATGATGATGACGAGGATGGCATAAGCAATCTGTCAGAAATGCAAAGCGGTACCACGGCGCCGGTTGTCACAGACACTACGCCAGCAGATGCAGCTAGCGATATCGCGGCCACTACCACAATCGACATCACCTTCGATGATCCGATGCAACTTAGCAGCCTACAAAGCAGTTTCACGCTCAGTGGTAACACCGTTGGTGCAGTCACTGGCACGGTTAGCCTTAACACAACGGCAAATACCGCCACATTTACACCCGCTCAGGTGCTGCGAGCCTATGAAACCTATACGGCTACAGTCTCTACAGATGCCAAAAACACCGCTGACCTGGCTCTGGCCACCGCTGAGAGCTGGAGTTTTACCATCCAGGAGCCTCCAGTACAGCAAATCAGCAGCGTGCAAACATCGGGTGCAACGACAACCCCTATACTGGAATATAACGCGGCAGGAGCAGGCATGGCCGTATGGGAGGTTAGCAATATAGGCCGCTCACTAGTGTATTCTTATTATGATGGCACTAGCTGGTCTACCGAAGCCGTGCTTGCATCCATATCGAATAATGCTTCGATGAACCCGCAACTGGTTAGTAACGGCAGCGGATTTGCCCTGGTATGGAGAGAATACGATGGCACAGCGTATCAGTTAATGGCCAGCTTTTTCGATGGTAGTAGCTGGTCAACAGCGGTTGCTATGGATAGCGAGGATGCATCGGTTTATGACCCAATGCTGGCCACCAACGGAACCGGGTATGCAGTCACCTGGTATCAGCAGGAAGATAGCTCCAGTCAGAGCAGGATCTATGCAAGCATATCGGCAGACGCTACTAGCTGGGGTGCTGCCGTGGTGATCGATAATGCATCCACTGCTGCCTATAGCCCCCGCATTGCCTCAAATGGAGACGATTATGCCGTCATCTGGGTGCAGGATTCACCGCAGCGAATAGGCGTCAATGTCTATGCGACATCATGGAGCTCCGGCACTGCGGCACTACTGGATACTGCCAGCAGCTATTCTGCAGTTAATCAGCAGATTGTATCCAATGGCGACGGTTATTCGGTGGTCTGGCAAAAATATGATGGTACCCGTTATAACGTATACAACCGTACTTACTACAACTCGGGTGGTTATAGCTGGAGCGCTCGCGCTGATGTAGATGGCAGTATCAATGCAGCATATATAGGTAGTGAGAACTCCATAGCATCGAATGGAACGGGTTATGCAGTAACTTTTTATCGTTATAACGGTACAGCCTACGATGCTTATGCCGTTATCAATGCGGCTGGCGATAACAGTTGGGGGGCAGCTACTTTACTTGAATCTGAAACTGCATCAGTAAATGGAGCTCCAATAATTGGCTCAAACGGTAGTGACTACGCCACACTTTGGTCGCAGTATGATGGTTCCTCTTTCTATGATCTGTTTTCAAGTGTCTACAATGGCACGAGCTGGAGCGGAGGTGCGGCCATAGAAGCAGGTACTACTCCGATTTACTCTGGCTATTTCAAGCTCGATTCAATAGGCTCAAAATATGTCGCCAGCTGGATGCAACAGGACAGCAGCCTTAACCATATATTTGCCAATGTTTACGATAGTGGCTGGTCTCCTACTGTGGTAAAGATCGACAGTGCTACCAGCTCCACCAGTATTCCTGAGATCGAATTCAACCCGAATGCTAATGAAATTGTCGTAGCCTGGAGTGAGACCGGAGCCGGGGTATTTACTAGTGTATACGATGACAGCAGTTGGTCGGGTCAGATGGATTTGACCACAGAGGCTTTTGGCGGCAGCAGTTATTCCCCCAGACTGACGGATAATGGCAATGGTCGTACCCTGGCCATCTGGCGCCAGTATTCTGGAAGTAATTACAATCTCTACGCCAATATCCATGAGAATGGTAGTTGGGGAATTCCTGAGGTGCTAACGACTGGCAACGTGTCATCGAGCAATATGTACGCAGCTACAGATGGCGATGGGTTTACTGTAGTCTGGAGCGAGAGTGATGGAACCTATCAGTCTATCTATGCCAGTGTTTTTGACGGTTCTGACTGGAGTACCAAGCAGGAGGTGGATGATAGCAGCATCGATGGTTCGGCATATTTATTTAGTAGTGCGAAGGGAGAGGAAGCACCACTAGCTTCAAATGGGAGCGACTATATGCTGGTTTATCGACAATACGATGGAAGTAATTATTACAATATCTATGCCGTGCAATATGATGGCTCCAGTTGGGGCAGTCCTCAGGTTCTTGATCTGGCTTCGATTAACCAGTCGGCTAATGATCCTTTTATTGCAACCAATGGCACGGATTATCTAGCTATGTGGATTCAGTATGATGGAACAGCCAACAAAGTCTATAGCAATGAATTTGATGGTACTAGCTGGGGAACCGCGCAATTGCTGGAGAACACTGGCAATAATTTTTATAACTATCCACAACGCTTAATCAGCAATGGAACGGATTATCTGGCTGTGTGGAGTCAATATGATGGGGCGCAATATCGCAGCTACGCCAGCTTTTACACTACTGGTGGAAGCTGGTCTACTGCAAGCGTGCTGGATAGTGGTACGGCCGGCCATCAGGTGTACTCATACCCCACCGCGGCCCACTCAAGCGGAAATCAGTATGCGGCAGCATGGCAGGAATACAATGGTAGTGTCTATGAAATCATGGTGACTACCTATGATGGCACTACCTGGTTGGCCCCCACCTCTCTGGATGATGGTACTGCGGGGACTGTTGTTCTCGATTCTTATTACTATAACGTGTTAAGCAGCAATGGCAGTAGTTATGTATTAGTCTGGCGACGATATGATGGTACAGTTTTCGATGCCTATGCGAGTCTGTTTGATGGCAGCAGCTGGTCTTCGGCATCAGCCCTGGAAACAGGCGTTGAAAGTGTCAACAATCTCCAGATCGCCAGCAATGGTGACGGTTACCTGGCCGCCTGGGAGCAGGATGATGACGATACCGCAACCCTGTTCAATATCATGTCTAGCCGTTATGAAAGTTCCTGGAGTGTAGCGTCGTCACTGGAGGCGGATGATAGTAACAGTGCATTTGATCTGAACCTGAAAGGGACAGCAGATGGTTATCTGGGGGCCTGGACACAGCCGGAGCCAACAGGTGATGCCGCTGTGCGTTTTCCATGGAGCAAGATTTTATTTTAATCCTGTTGATACAGCTGTTGAATCTCTGCTTCAACAGCTGTGCACAGCATGAAAGACAGTGATAAAAGACTTTGAATGCTTTAGCCAACGACCTTGAAACCGGATTTGAAATTCTGTGGTACAGGATAGATTCAGTACTCGGGCGTGGTGGTTTTGGCATTACCTATCTCGCTACAGATACCAACCTGAATCAGTTAGTTGCAATCAAGGAATACCTGCCGCACGACTTTGCCACACGTAGTGATGACAGCACGGTTCAGCCTGCCTCCAAAGAACAGGAGGATATGTTCAGCTGGGGACTGGAGCGTTTTATGAGTGAGGCGCAAACCCTAGCTAAATTCAGGCATCCGAACATCGTACGTGTACAGAGTGTTTTCAAGCATAACAATACTGGTTATATGGTCATGGAATACGAACATGGCCGTCCACTGAACGAGGTATACAAAGAAAAGGTAGTTTTAACCCAAAAGGAACTGGAAGACATTTATTACCCGATCATCGATGGTCTGGCAGCAGTGCATAAGGAGGGCTTTATCCATAGAGATATTAAACCTGCTAATATCTACATCCGTAATGATGGCTCACCGGTTTTACTCGATTTTGGTGCTGCCCGCCAGGCGTTAGGTACACAAACTCATGCTCTGACAGCTATGTTAACTGTTGGTTATGCACCCTTTGAGCAGTATAACGAAGGCTCTGGAAAACAGGGGCCATGGACCGATATTTATTCTATATGCGCATGCCTGTATCAGGGTATTAAAGGGCTTAAGCCTGTTGAGGCATCCATGCGCGGTATGGCATTGATCCATGATGAAGTCGATCCCTGTATTCCACTATCCCAGAGCAATATTGAGGGATACCAGCATGCATTTCTCAGAGGCATTGATCAGGGCCTGATGATACAGATTCATGATCGTCCGCAGTCACTTGAGGAATTAATGGGCATGCTCCAGGGTGATATCGAACTCGAGGATTTACCACCCCGGCCAGAAATCATTAAACCGAAAAATTTTGATAAAACTGTCATCCGCCCACTTAAGCGAGCATTTAAAGGGCTGGATATTAGAAAGCGCAAAAAACCGAAGCAGGATCAGCAGGTATCTGGTAAACAGTCGATTCCGCCCACCTTAAACACGGCCTATTCTCAGAAGACTACTGTTGTCTCTGTTCCTGATAAACCTGAGGTAAGCTGGGTAAAAAAATGGGGAGCAATGCTGGCGGCTGTAACTGCGGTGATAATTATGCTGACAATTGCTTTTGTATTCTGGCCCGGAACTAGTAAAAAAAACGCTATAGATGCCGCAGGCGTTAACCCCTCTGTTACAGCCACGTCTCAAGATAAGCGGCGGCAGAAGATCAATCAGTTACTGGAGCAGGCCGATCAATTTTATCTTGCGGGCAATTACTTTAATGCGCAAACAGATGATGCTCTGGATCGTTACCTTCAGATACGCTCGCTGGATGAACAGAATAAAGAGGCAAACAGCAGATTAGATAATATTGCACAGACATTGCTCGGGGAAGCAGATCAATTGATCAAATCGGATAATTTTGAACAGGCCAGAATCAGGCTGGAAGCAGTGACATTAGTAGACCCTGCATATGCGGGGCTAAACAGCCTGCAGACACAACTGATGGAATCCGCTCAGGCGGCGAAGAAACATGCACAATTAGAAGCGCTGCTAGAGCAGGCTCATCAGGCAATGAATACAGGGCATCTGTATGCCCCGTTAGAAAACAGTGCCCTGGAAATCTACCGCTCTGTATTGAGTCTCGACCCGGGTAACGTTAGTGCCAGACTGAGTATCAATCAAATCTCTGAGACGGTTTTTCAGGATGCTCGAAAAGCTCTTGCTAGTGAACAATATACGCTAGCGAACAAGCTGGTATTGATGCTGGAGCAGATAAGTCCAGCCAACCCGAAACTGGCTGAGATTAAAAAAGAGCTGTCAAAAAACAACCGGCTCAATCAGCTTATTGCCGATGCCGACAAGGCCTATAGTAAGCAGCGCTATACCACGCCTAGTGAGGGTAGCGCAGTTAGTCTATACAGAGAAATCCTGGAGCAATATCCTGAAAACGAACATGCAAAATTACGCTTAAAAAATATAGCTAACTGGTATGCGAAAGGCGTAAGCAATGCTGTTAACGCAAAAAAAACCAAAACTGCAGAATATAAATTAAATATTTTGCGAAAATATTTCCCCGGCTACACAGGCATTCGTAAGCTGGAAGCTGATCTGAAAAAAATAAAATCTACACCCGCAAAAACCTTAGCTGTACCGGTAGATGTTAATCAACAACGGGATGATGCTGTAGTCGTTGAGGATATTGTGGGCAGGTTTGTACTGTATTTCAAAAAACGAGATATCCGACAGTTAAAACAGGTAGCAAAATTAAGCAGGGATCAGGAGGACCTGTATACCAACCTGTTTAATCTATATCGCTCTCTGGATTTAAAACTGGTTGCTCAATCTTTCACGATTAACAGGACGGATGGTGTGGCGGCGGCCAAATTTCAGATATCCGATCTGGTTGATCAAAAAGGTCGCACAGTTACCACTAGCGCGAACTGGACAAAACTCAGTCTGCTTGTTCGAAAGGAAAAAGGTTCCTGGTTGAAGGTTGAGATAGAGAATTACTAATATCAATTAAGGTTGATATGTTAGTATGAAAGGCGCCCTGAAAGGGCAGAATATAAATTGAATAGAGGAAGGAGTCGATTATGAAAATATTCTTATCACGTCTGCTAGCCTTGATTTTTTTTCTGCAGATTACCACTCCGGCTGCCTATGCAGAAACCCTGAGTTTACAGGCTCCAGATATCGAACCCCCAGTTATTAATTTTAACGTAGGTAAGTCCGAGATTAGCGAAGGCATAAAGACCTTTAGCGTAGAGGTTTTTGATAATAAGGGGGTAGCGAATGTTACTCTTTATTATAAGAATGCCAATGATGTTGGCTTCATTCCCAGGCCTATGCTCAAAACTGGCGTCAATACCTACACTACAGAACTGAGTGTAGACCCTGTTATTTCCAAAAAGCTAGAATTTTATATCCGCGCGGAGGATATTTCAGGTAACAGCGTATTTGAAGGCCAGAAGTTTTCTCCATATGCCTATGAGGTTGTCCCTAAGGATACCAGCACGACTACTGTAACTGGAGCACCTGAACCAGAGGAAGAAGGAATGAGTACTCTTACCCTGATTCTGATTGGCGTTGGTGTGCTTGCTCTTGCTGGTGGAGGCGGCGGAGGCGGTGGAGGTGGTGGAGATACTACTCCAACAGGAACAGTTACTATTACCACTTCTATACCCGACTAAGATAAGGAATCTCTGATTAATTCAGAGGTTCCTGCAGTACAGGGATGTGCTGCCAAAATCGATGGCTACAAGTCTTTGGTTTTGGCAGCATATCCCTGTGTCTCAGAACCGTTGAAATAATCAGAGCTTCCTGAGATATTATTTTTTTCCATTCATTTTCATTTAATTATTTCGTGTTATAGTTCATCGCTTAATTGAGGTACTTAACAACCGAGAAGTTCAAGCATTAATGCTATAACACAATTCAATGCAAACACCCCTATTTAGCCCTGCTCAAATGATTAGACGATATCGTTGGTTAAGCCCATCGCTGGTCTTTTTGTTGCTATGGGGGGCTATGGTATTTGCGCTGCATACTCATCATCATGATGAATTGCCGGGTGAGGATAGTGAGTGCCAGGTTTGCCTGTATGGGGCTCTAAGCAATTCCTCTGTGCCGGAAACAGGCATTACTCTGCTTCCGATGGCGCCTGTTGCCACGGTTTCTGAAACTCTGCCTCAAATAGTATATATTCCCACTCAGCTACGTGTGCAAGAGGCTCGCGCACCACCAGATATCTCCTGAGTTTTAATTTGTCTATTTTTAAAATTTAGCCATTCCTGATCCTATAATCATGGATGCAGGTGGCTGCTAGTATTCGGAGATATTAAATGCTTTTCCCAAAAATAACCTTAATAATGTTACTGAATTGTGCAGTGGTATCAGCCGCATTCGCACAGGAACACCGTCAGCATGGAACTCATGAGCACGGTGCTGGTCAGCTCAATATTGCAGTTGAAAAAAATCAATTGATGCTTGAGCTATCATTACCTGCAATGAATGTGGTGGGTTTTGAACACCCTGCAAGCAACCAGACTGAACGAGATCAGCTCAGGCGTGCTGCCAATTTACTTAGAAAGGGTGTGCAGCTCTTCTCTCCTAGCCCTGCAGCGAAATGTGTACAGGTGGATGTCCAGTTAGAGTCAGCATTAATTGTCGACAGCAAGGACCAGCATGTTGAAGAGCACGGCGATGAACATGGAGATGAACATGGAGATGAACATGGAGATGAACATGGAGATGAACATGGAGATGAACACGCCAATGCACATGCCGATTTCGATGTTAGCTATGAGTTTAATTGCTCGCAGCCATCGCAGCTGACGGCATTAACACTGTCGTTATTTGAGCAATTTGCAGGCACACAGTATCTACGTGCGCAGGTAATCACAGGTATAGGGCAAAGTGCTGCAGAACTCACAGCCGATAACAATATCGTTAACCTTAAGTAATTGTTAATCAGGGACGGCTTTAAAGCCGTCCCTTTAACCTGGAGTAGCCAGATGACGTTGCAGGCAGACGCTATCAATATACAGAATCTTAGCTTTCGCTGGCGAGAGGATGGCCCAGCCATTCTGACCTTGCCAGAGCTGCGTATCGCCAGAGGTGAGCGCGTATTTATTAAAGGGTCCAGTGGCAGTGGTAAAAGTACCCTGCTCAGTTTGATCGGTGGTGTGTTGTTACCATTACAGGGCAGCGTTTCTGTACTGGGTCAGCAGTTAAGTGATTTGAGCGGGGCTAAGCGCGACCGGTTTCGAGCGGAACATATCGGCTTTATCTTTCAGATGTTCAATCTTATTCCTTACCTGTCAGTGCAGGACAATGTGCTTTTACCCTGCCATTTCTCTCAGCAACGTAAAAGTAATATCGAGCAACGCGGTAGTAGTCATCGGGATGAAGCTGTACGACTGCTGGAGCATCTCGACCTACCTGCTGAGGTGTTACAGCGACCGGTTACAGAGTTGAGTGTCGGTCAACAGCAGCGGGTGGCTGCAGCACGGGCGCTTATTGGTAGCCCTGAACTGGTAATTGCCGATGAGCCAACCTCGGCTCTGGATGCCGACCGACGTAGTAGTTTTCTAAATTTACTGATTAAGGAGTGTACTGAGCAGAACACCACACTGGTATTCGTCAGTCATGATTCATCGCTGGAGGCTCAATTTGACCGCAGCCTGCAGCTGGCTGAAATCAACCAGGCCATAAAAGGAGAATAGATACCATGTATATACTGACTCTGGCCCTTAAAAGTATTTTGAATCGTAAATTCACCATTGCGTTAACAATTTTTTCTATCGCTTTAAGCATTATGTTATTGCTGGGTGTGGAGCGCCTACGCAACGATGCACGTGAAAGTTTTACCAATACGATCTCTGGAACCGACCTGATAGTCGGTGCACGTAGCGGTCCGGTACAATTACTGCTTTATTCCGTGTTTCGCATCGGTAATCCAACCAACAATGTTTCCTGGAAGAGTTATCAGGATATTAAAAAACAGCGCCTGGTATCCTGGACAGTACCCCTGTCGTTGGGTGATTCACACCATGGATTTCGTGTATTGGGTACAACGACTGATTATTTTAAGCACTATCATTATGCGGGTGATAAGTCTATTGAGTTTACCGAGGGAGTGCCGTTTGATGATGTTTATGATGCCGTCATAGGTGCAGATGTTGCCAAAGATCTGGGTTATAAAACGGGCGAAAAAATTGTACTGGCACATGGTACCGGTGAGGTCAGTTTCGTAGAGCATAAAGACAAACCATTCACCGTGGTTGGTATACTGAAAAAGACCGGTACTCCTGTGGACAGAACGGTGCATGTTAGCCTGCAGGCTATTGAAGCCATTCATGCAGGCTGGGAAAACGGTGCGCCTATACCGGGCCGTCATGTTGCTGCCGATAAAGCCAGGCATATGGATCTGCAACCCAAAACCATTACGGCGGTATTGCTGGGTTTAAAATCTCGTATAGCGGCGTTTCGTGTGCAGCGCTTTATTAATGAGTACCCCGAAGAGCCTCTACTTGCAGCTTTACCCGGTGTGGCATTGCAGGAGCTATGGGACACCATGGCGCTGGCACAGAAGGCCTTGCTCGCTATCTCTGTGCTGGTTGTACTGGTAGGTATTACCGGTATGGCCACTGCGATACTCACCAGCCTGAATGAGCGTCGTCGGGAGATGGCCGTGTTACGATCCGTGGGTGCACGTCCTTGGCATATCTTCGTGCTGTTCGTCGGTGAAGCAGGTGCTGTCATGCTGATTGCCTCAGTGCTTGGGATTGCTGCGTTATATGCGGTTCAGTTGATAGCTCAACCCATTATCCAGTCACAACTGGGGCTTTATTTGCCTGTCCACCCCCCAACCATGCACGAGCTGATGTTACTGGCAGGCGCTATTTGCGCGGGTTTGCTGGTGGGTTTGATTCCAGCTTATCGGGCGTATAGGTATTCACTGGCCGATGGCATGACCATTCGCATTTAATACTGGAGAATTTGTAATGTTGAGAAAAAGTGTATTTGTTTTAGCTCAAACGATTGTTTTACTACTGGGACTGATGGTGAATGCTGTTGCAGCAGAACAAAAGGTTCAGGAGCTGGAATGGACCGATCTGATGCCAAAGGGATATAACCCTGATGATCTGGTTGAAGAGTATCAGAAAAAATATAATATTGCTGATATGTCGGACGATGATCCGGTAGTAAAGGAAATGATGAAAAAGATGGAGGCAATGTTAAAGGTCTCTCCGCTAAATACCGAGTTGAGTGGCAAGCTTATTAAACTCCCTGGCTATGTTATTCCTTTGGAAACCGATGGTCAGAAAACGCCAGAATTTTTGCTGGTACCTTATTTTGGTGCCTGTATTCATGTCCCACCACCGCCAGCCAATCAGACTGTATTTGTAGCAACGCAGGATAAGCAAGGTGCGGCAATACGCAAACTATATGATGTGGTCTGGGTGACTGGAGTAATAACTACCAGCAAGCAAAGCACCGATCTGGCAGAGGCCGGTTACACAATTAGCGCAAGCAAGGTTGAGCCGTATGAGTAGAGTAAGCGTTTATCTTTGCAAGATGCTTGATAAGAATAATTGACGAGTTTTGATATGAAACAACATGGAAAAATAAACTACGTTGAATTTCCCTCAACAGATATAGCAGCATGCAAAGACTTTTTTTCACAGGTCTTTGGCTGGGCTTTTCAAGATTATGGTCCAGAGTATGCTGCTTTTTCTGATCAGGGTATGGATGGCGGTTTTTACGCATCTGAACATAGCGCCAGAATTCAGCAGGGTAGTGCTCTGATTGTTTTGTATAGTGACGACCTACAGCAAACGCTAGAGCAGGTTGAGCAGGCTGGCGGCAGTATAATCAAGCCCATTTTCGACTTTCCTGGTGGGCGTCGATTTCATTTCCTTGAACCGAGTGGTAACGAGTTTGCTGTGTGGTCGGATAAGTAGCTGAGATTGATCTAAAGAAGCTCTGAATCATTCAGAGCTTCCTCAGGGTCTGTTTAGCGCCCCTAATAAAAGCAGGTAACGCAATCAAAATAGCACAAAGCTTGTTTGCTCATAACCGTGGAAATTAATCTGCACTTCGAATGCAGGTTAGCAAATAGTTTATTTTAACCACGAAGGGCACGAAGAACACGAAGGTTTTTTGGTTGTTCTTGATGTTTCCTATGGTGGCTTGCTGGTGCTGCGGTTTGGTTGTGCGATCTGAAAGGTTCTTATTAAAACCACAGATTAGGGCAGGACGCCCGTAAGTAGGGCAATGCAGGACACCTAAATGGATTTAGGTGGTAGGGTGAAGCAGGAAGCCAGAACCGAGCTATTGCCGAGAACACAGAGGACACGGAGATTATATTATTTGATATCTTCTTTGCTGCCTTCGTGAGCTTCGTGGTTATCTTTTTTTTCTCGTACCCATGGTTCTCCGCACTACTGTCTGGAATGGTTGAGTTGGACCTGGAAGCGGCCAATAGTGACTAGCTGTTCAGAAGGTTAAACGGAGACTTAAATATAAATGCTCGTCATTACCGGACTTGATCCGGTAATCCTGCCGGTCTCGAATACCCTGCTATCGCACTGGATTACCCAGTCAAGCTGGGTAATGACGATGTCATAGCGGTTGTTATGATACTTTTGAAACACGCAGGAATTATCCCGGACAGTAGTGAGGTCCTCCGTGGGAACCCCTGTAAATTACTTCTTAGAAACAATGAGCTACGATTTGTTTCATGAGAGACACAGGGAGCACAGAGGTTGAAATGATTATCTTTAAACCTGGAAGCGTTCTCAAGTTTCAAAGCAGCTACTTCGTTTTAAACTGGCTTAATTGCTTATCTCAGTGATCTCTGTGTGCTCTGTGGTTCATGCTTTTTAGGGAGGAAAAACTTGTCTGGCTTCACAAGAGAGCCGGGGTTATTGCAACCCCGGTCCTTCAATAGGCTTTAGTTGTTCGCCAGCACCATCATGCCTGCACCTGTGTTAGAGATGGGGATGTGGTAATTACTGTGGACCTTGCTCACATCACCTGTCAGGGCGCCACGCATGATCAGCCACAGAATAAATTCTGCACCCTGTGCGCCAGCTTCTTTGATCAGCTCGTGCATAGACATGTCATTGAAGTAATCAGGGTCAGAAACAATCTTGTCCATACACATCAGGTCAAATTCCTTGTTGATGAAACCTGCGCGTTCTCCATCAAGCTGATGAGATAATCCACCCGTGCCAATGATCACGACCCTGACATCTTCAGGATAGGATTCAATCGCCTTGCCCAGCGCACGACCCAGTTTCAGGCAGCGTGCAGGCGATGCGATGGGGTGCTGAACTGTGTTGACACACAGAGGTACGGTTTTGATGCCGCTTTTTTCATACTCGGGCCAGAATAGTTGCATGGGCACGGTAAAGCCATGGTCTACATCCATTTCCTGGCAGCTACACATATCGAATTCATCATTTACCAGTGAGTTGATCAAGTGCCATGAGAATTTTTGATCACCTTCAAAAGGAGCGATCTGAGGAATACCCCAGCCTTCATCCTGATTATGGTACTGAGCTGCAGCACCCATAGAGAATGTTGGCATTTTATCCAGAAAGAAATTCAGACCGTGATCGTTATATACCACGATAGCGATGTCTGGTTTAACTTCATCCAGCCATTCCTGTGCAGCAGGGTAGGCGTCGAAAAAAGGCTTCCAGTAGGGATCGTCGAAAAGTTTATTGGCGATAGCGCTACCGACTGCTGGAATATGTGATGTGGTCAATCCACCGACTATTTTTGCCATTGTTTACGCTCCTGCCGCTAGCAGTTTCTGTTTAAATGCTTCAACCGTCATGCCAGTTTGCTGTGCGCCTACGTCCTGAACGTTGAGGCCGAAGATACCGGCGAATTTTGCCAGGTAGTAAATATTGCCACCTGCCGCTATCAGGTCCAGCACTACCTTGTTGCGAATGGCGTCTTTGTGCTGGTCATTGAGGCCGAATTTTTCCATGTAAGCTTCTTCGTCTGCCAGAAATTCAGCGCGTGCTGCAGCACTGTTGAATGAGTAGCACATCTTGTTCAATGCATAGCCTTTTATCGCCATATCACCATCGAACATGGTCGTGCCCGGAATAGGGTTTTCATGCCTTAATGTCATATTTCATTTCTCCCGAAAGTTATAATTTAATGAGTAATTGCATTGTCTTTTATCTCGCAATACCCTTTTGAATCGAGCTTAAGCCTTCATCAGTGGCTCTACTTTATGGGCAAGAAGGATTGTGGTGAATGAGAAAATCACTATAAAAATGGTAATATCCGAACATGGCCAGAAAAAATGTGCGGATTGTGCAAGTATGCACAAGTCAGATAAAACGTGAGTGCAAGACGATATGAAGAGAGCCATTCCAAATTACAGGCTGTATCAGGATCATGATCCGGATACCGATCTGACCTTCGAACCGGTACATGTTGACGATGTGACCATATCCATGCGGCAGCACAACTGGAAGGTGGATCCGCATCGGCATGATGATTTGTTCCAGCTGATTCTGTTTCGACAGGGAGGAGGTATGCTGACGCTGGAAGAGCTGGAATATCACTTCAAGGCCCCGGTATTTTTGCATATTCCTCCCACCTCCGTGCACTCATTTGATATTTCACGAGACCTGGAAGGTGAGGTTATCACGTTGTCAGCAGATTACATGAAAACGCTGATGGCACCGTCTCCAGCCGCGATAGATTTATTAGATAAGCCCATGTTGATCAATGGGGCTGAGCATGAAGACTTTTTGAACCAGCTGGATAATCTATTTGGTCAGATCAAAACGGAATACAATGAGAGACAGCTGGCGCGTAATCTTACCATCCAGAGCCTGGTTGGCATCGTGATTGGTAATCTATTGCGTTATCACGATTACGAGCAGCAGAAGGAGCAAAACTGGGGTGTGGATAGTCCGGCATCCTGGTATTACCGGCAGTTCCAGAATCAGATTGGCCAGCATCTTTCGGAGAAACTAACTATCGGCGAATATGCTGCCCGTTTGCGCATATCCGGAACCCATTTAAATCGTATCTGTCGAGAAGTAGCAGATAAATCGGCGCTGGATGTTATTCATGATCGCACTATACAGGAGGCCAAACGCTGTTTTGCCTACACAGTCATGCCTATTGCAGAGGTCGCCTACCAACTGGGGTTTAATGATCCGAGTTATTTCAGCCGCTTTTTTAAGGAGAAAACGGGTTTGTCACCCAAAAACTATCAGGCCAGGGTAAGGGAAGAGATTCCTTAGGGCCTGTTAACACGTGTTAACAGGCCCTAGTCTATACATGTGAATTATTCATCTATGTACATTGATAATTGACTCAAGCCTACCAATATAGGTCTAACGGGATAGCAATATTGGAATTGTTATCGCCATGAACAGGGGGTCATAAAAAAGAAAAAACAGTTAAAGGTTAAAATGTTACCCTTCCGGTAATGCTGGCCTCTGCTGTATATGTGAACCTTTATATCTAAGGAAGCTCTGAAGTAATCAGAAGTTCCCTAATCTGAGCTGGTGTTAAACCTTTAACTGTTACTGAATGAACTATGTATCAACTATTAAAACAACGACTGTCGCTGCTGGCAGCTGCTGACTTTGAAGAAGCCCTGGCATCTTCAAAAATAGGGCTGGAAAAAGAAAGCCTGCGGGTCACACCAGAAGGCAGTATTTCTCAAATGCCTCACCCTAAGGCCTGGGGATCGGCGCTTACAAACCCGCAAATCACCACCGATTTTTCTGAAGCACTCACAGAAATGATTACTCCACCCTGTAATTCGGTGACTGAGGTTATTCAGTCGCTTGATGATATCCAGAATTTTATTTACCAGAACCTCGATAATGAAATTTTATGGGCGACCAGTATGCCCTGTGTTGTTGAAGGCGAAACAGATGTCCCATTGGCGCAATATGGTTCTTCCAATGCCGCCCAGATGAAAACAGCATATCGTCGTGGACTAGGTCTAAGGTATGGGCGCTCAATGCAGGTAATTGCAGGGGTTCATTTTAATTATTCATTTTCTGATGAGTTCTGGCAGATGTATCAATCACTCTGCAATAATTCAGATGAATTGCAGGATTTTATTTCAAAGCAGTATATGGGGGCAGTACGTAACCTGCTCAGGTATGGCTGGTTAGTACCATATTTATTTGGAGCATCCCCTGCAGTTTGTAAATCATTCCTGCATGGTAAGAAAACCTTGTTACAGGAGTTTGATTATAATACTTATTACGAGCCTTACGCGACATCGTTACGCTTAGGTGATATAGGCTATCAAAATAACAAAGAAGAATTGACCGGTATTAAAGCCAATTACGACTCGTTGGATACTTATGTAAAAAGTCTACAGTGTGCGATTAACACTCCTTATTCTGGCTATGAAGCATTTGGCATAAAGGTCGATGGTGAATATCAACAGCTTAATGCCAATATTCTTCAAATAGAAAATGAATATTATAGCTCTGTTCGACCTAAACAAATCTTACAGGCTAATGAAATGCCATCCATTGCCCTGTCTAAAAGAGGCATAGAATATCTTGAGTTACGCTCGCTTGATGTGAACGCTTTTGATCCACATGGCATCAATTCAGAGCAGCTCTATTTTCTAGAAGTGTTCATGCTTTTTTGCCTACTTCATGAGAGCCCTGTTTTAACTAAAAGTGAAATTTTTGCCATCGATGAAAATCTTTTGCTGGTCGCTCATAAAGGAAGGCAGCCTGGGTTACGCCTGGGACGTGGAGATGAAAAAATTAAACTTCAGGCATGGGCTGGTGAGTTATGCAAGGAAATGAAAGCCGTCGCAAGCCTGCTGGATAGCGCGAATTATTGTGAAAATTACTTCTCTAGTGTTAAATCGCAGATTGCCGCTATTTATGATCCGGACTTAACACCTTCAGCCAGAATGTTGGCTGAGATGAGAGAGCGTGGAGAAAGTTTTTATCATCATGCCAAACGCATGTCTCATCATCATTATCAGTATTATAAAAATACCGTTTTACCGGATAACAAAGTCGATTTTTTCACAAAAATGGCTAATGACTCTATCCAGAAACAACTTCAAATGGAAAGTGAAGACGATATTAGTTTTGATAGTTATCTGGAAAATTATTTCAATCAAAGCAGGCAATAAAAAGTAAGCTGTTTTTAATTGCCTTACCTCATAAAAGGTATCACAGAGATTACAGACCATGAATTCAAACTGGAATGTAGATTTTTGGGTCGAATAACGACTTGTCAGGCTATAAGCTGGAGCAGCCCTTATCCATTGGCATATGTTCCAGCGGGATCTTAGGCAGACGGATTCAAGGCGCTAGAGAATCCTGGATGTGTCGAATCTGGATTATCTGAAAAACAGTGCTTGCTAAGGCAGGGCCCATCTTTCTCGGGCATCCATTCGGATTGACTCCAGGCATTTGCTTTGTTTATCCCACTGTTCGCGCAATATTTTAGCTTGATCTGATTTACCTGAGCTATTTGCATCTAGCCACCGACTTAATAAATCTTTTTCATATTGACATTTATTGAATGTGAGTTGGGTAAATTCAGGCGATGTATCAGGCAATAAGTTGGCTTCCTGATTGCCCAACCAGAAAATATTGTTAGGTGAGTGAGACTTTATCTTCTCAATTAAAGTGGCTGTTACATGTCTTGTTTTCAACCAGTTAATATAGGAGTCAAAGTTGTGCTGGTGCTTTTTTTTTGCAACGTTAAGATCAGGGTTTTTAAATTCAGATGGATTGAAGACGGGGCGGTGCAGACCGATGGCATCAGAAGAAAATAATCTATTAACCGCCCCGACAACAAGAGCGAAGCAGGAACCGGTGCATTTTGGCGGAACATTATCAGGAGAATTTTCACACTCCCCAGGAATCCAGGCTGAAGCGTATAGCTGCTCAAAGGTTTCGGCGATCTTTAATGCTTCCGATAGGCTTCCGCCCTGCACATCAAGTACAAAGGGTGGATTTTTTTCAATTAAATACCAGGTGTTTTGCCTGATCCAGCTTGATATTTTTTCATCATCACCCCGCACGATCGAACCGCTTAGAATAATTGCCTTATCAGGGAGATGGCAGCCATTAGGAGTATGGTTGGAGTATTTTATATCCAGTGCTTTTACATTGAATGAAATAAAACACAGCATAAATAAAAACGCCGACATTTTTCGTGATAGTAATTTTAACCTGCTCACCGTATTACCCATCAATTCATATAATAAGTTTACGAAAATACCACAGATTCTGGATGCAGGGAAAGACAGTTCCCTTCCATCTACCCAGGCATCGGTCTAAACGACTAAATATTCAGGGAGCCTCTGAAATAATCAGAGGTTCCCTGGAACCTTTTTACCACAGAGGCACAGAGATCACTGAGGTTATATATGATGCCCTTAAAAATGGATAGATGACCTAATAGCTCCGACAATATAGTCGTAACGTATTCCCATTTAAGGCGGGTATATTGGTTTAATAGAATTTCAATAGTCCTATAACCACTTCAAATCGATGATAAAATCAGGAGGGTATGTAAACTGCCCCTGGAATTTCGCAGATGTTTAACTCGATTTAAATTTTTAGATGTGAGAGGATAAATTCTTAAAATTACTAATGGAGTATATTATGGAAAGCAATATCTTATTGGGTGAAAGAATCATCCATGCTCGCAAGGCGAAAGGCATCGGTCAGGAAGAGCTGGCGGAACTGATCGGAGTTAAGAAATCTACTCTCGTCAAATGGGAAACAGACCGAAGTTCGCCTCGAATAAATCGAATAAACCAAATGGCAGGAATACTCGGGGTCTCAGTAGTTTGGCTACTAGCCGGTGATGAATCGATGCCGGATGTTGACCCTCCCTCATTAAACGAAACCATGATGCTCGAAAACAAACTGGATGCAGCCGAAGCGGTGTTAGACCAGCTAAAAGACATTATCAGGGATAGTCGTAATCAGTCAAAAAGAATTCAGCTCGAATTCGATCAGGAAACCTTATAGTTGTCACCAGGGCCTGTTTCATGAAGAACCTCTGACTCTTTATTGGGCTAGAGATCCAGCATAATTGATCAATGGAACCTTGTAGTATGGTGTTCGAATATATTCGGGATGCTTCTGCTTATTTAATTATGCTGCAATACCGTGTTCAATAGATATAATTCTAGCCCTGACATTCAAAAGACGTTGCATAGATAATGGCGAAACTTATTTTTAAACTTAAATCGGTACCTGATGATGAGGCCGATGATATAAAAATTCTACTAGCCGAAAATAAAATAGATTTTTACGAGTCACCTGCCGGTAACTGGGGCATATCTATGCACGCGCTATGGGTAAATGATGAGTTGCAGTGTGACCAGGCAAAGCAATTAATTGATGAATACCAGCGTGAAAGAAGCCAGCGCATAAGGCAGGAAAAGCAGCAGAGAATAGAGGAAGGAGAGTTTGAAACATTTTTTCAGAGACTATTAAGCAGACCTATACAGTTTCTTGCTTTGCTGGCTATCATTCTTTTTGTACTTTATTTGTCTATCATGCCTTTTCTTCAAATTGGTCAGGCATAAAATCTCTGGTTTCATCTGCCACACTACTGCCTCATCCAGCAAATATTCGGTTCTGATGAAATCGACGAAATTTCCTAACGGCTAAGTAGTCTCACTGAGTATTAAGCCTTCTTACATTGAGAAATTTATTCACCGGATCGATAGCCACAACGCCTTCACCCAGCATGATCGGGATCAGGCTAACTACAATCGAGGCCATCGTCATTATGATTTCATACGCTCCAGATATCTTCACGACAAACAAATGAGGATATGTCGCACGCCAGTCGCGACCTATCCCATTGTTGAACGAGCCCGTTGCTGAAGGTTGATAGGCGATATAGAGGAAATAAATTATTTACGGGCCAGAGTCGATAAATGCCCTCTTGAGGAGGGTGTATTGCAGGCGAGCGCCGTTATCGTCCTGCCAGCTATGAAAGTCAAAGCGTTGTTACATCTGTTTTCCGGTTCCTCCTCCTGGTTGAGTTGTAAGTGCCCGATCAGGCCATTGATACGATGCTTGGTATCGGTCAGGGTATAGGAAGAAAGCTGGGTATACTGAGCCGTGCGCCCACCCGGGAATAGCCAATACGGGTGGCGGAGAGTGGCCCAGTATGACGTATGTACACAGCGGGAAATTCAATACTAATAAGGGACGATAGAAACCGGACTCTTCCTTGCTATAGGTGTGTAGCACTCTTTGCAGTTTTATATGATTCGAACTTCCCAGGAGATGAAATCCATCTCTTGTTTTAGCCCAGTGTGTATTGATTAATAGCCTATCCATATAAAAGCCATTATTTTTGTGAAATATGCCCTGTTTTTTTTAAAAAATTTGGTCTATGTTACTGAATTGGTTTAGCTGGATACATCAAGTTCAGTGAGCCTCCTCCGGAATTACGGAATTACCCCCCGGTTTATTTCAAACTACATCACCCCCTCGGTAAAGCTGACGGGGGCATTTTTTTACCAGGAAAACTATTTATGAGACGCTTTAGTTTAATTGGTGTGCTCTTTGTAAGTATGCTATCGACTACATTATTGTTGACCGCCTGCGGTGGTTCTACATCGAGCAAAACATCATCCGGGGATACCACTGGCACCTCATCCGGGGATACCGATAATACAGGATCAGGTGGCTCTTCGTCAGGAGGTACTGGCGGTTCATCTGGAAGTGTCGCTATCTCTGCAATAGCCAACACTACGGCTCAGAACCTGACGGTTGGCATGGCGATGACCAGCTTCTCGCCCTTGACGCCCAGTGGTGGTGTTACGCCGTATACCTACAGTTATTCAGGCGCATTGCCTGCAGGTTTAAACTTTAACACCATTACCGGAGTCGTGGATGGGATGCCAAGCGCTCCATATGCAACGGCGAATGTGGTGTTCTCGGTTAAGGATGCCAACAATGTTATGGCAAGCACAACCAGTAGCGTGAACTTTAGCGTAGCTGCGCCAGCAGTCCCGATTACAGCCACGGCAAGCACCACAGCACAGAACCTCACGGTTAACGAGGCGATGGCGAGCTTCTCGCCCTTGACCCCTGGCGGTGGTGTAATGCCTTATACCTTCAGCATTACTTCAGGGGCACTTCCAGCGGGATTGAATCTTAACCCCAGCAGCGGTGAGGTGACAGGAACACCTACTGCTACCTACGCAGCAGCGACTGTCGTATTCTCGGTAAAAGATGCTAATAATGTTGTGGCAAGCACAACCAGTAGCGTGAACTTTAGTGTAGCTGCGGCAGCAGTCCCGATTACAGCCACGGCAAGCACCACAGCACAGAACCTCACGGTTAACGAGGCGATGGCGAGCTTCTCGCCCTTGACGCCTAGCGGTGGTGTAATGCCTTATACCTTCAGCATTACATCAGGCACACTGCCTGCGGGATTGAATCTTAACTCCAGCAGCGGTGTGGTGACAGGAACACCTACTGCTACCTACACAGCAGCAAATGTAGTGTTCTCGGTAAAAGATGCTAACAATGTTGTGGCAAATACAACCAGTACTGTGAACTTTAGCGTAGCTGCAGCACCCGTCCCGATTACAGCCATGGCAAGCACCACAGCACAGAACCTCACGGTTAACGCCGCGATGGCGAGCTTCTCGCCCTTGACGCCTAGCGGTGGTGTAACGCCTTATACTTTCAGCATTACATCAGGAACACTGCCTGCGGGATTGAATCTTAACCCCAGCAGCGGTGAGGTGACAGGAACACCTACTGCCACCTACACAGCAGCGAATGTAGTGTTCTCGGTTAAGGATGCCAACAATGCTGTGGCAAGCACAACCAGTAGCGTGAGCTTTAGCGTTGACCTGGCTGCATCTGTGCCACCCTCAACGGGATGGACCAATGTAAAGATGGGCGGTGGCGGATATACCCCCGGCGTCATCTATCACCCGACTGTGAATAAATTGCGCTATGTCCGTACCGACATGGACGGTGTGTATCGGTGGGACGATAGTAATTCTGAGTGGATTCCTCTCGCCGACGCATTTCCTCCAGAGGATGCTAACCATCAGGGTGCCGAGAGCATGGCTGTCGATCCGACGGATGCAAACAAGGTGTATATGACGACCAGCATATCGGTCTCGTATGGAAACGGACGATTCTATTACTCGTCCGATCAAGGCGACTCATGGAACTACGTGGATCTTCCCTTCGAGATCGGTGCGAATAACCTGGGCCGGGGGATCGGCGAGCGGCTGATGGTCGACCCCAACCTTCCCTCGACGCTGTTTTATGCATCGCGTACACAAGGGCTTTGGAAAAGCACGGACTCCGGTCTGAACTGGAACCAGGTCACGACGCTGTCCTCTTATAAGATGTCGGCAAACGACATCAGCAATTCCAACGGAGGGAGTCCCGTCGGGGTTGAGTTTGTTATGTTCGACACCACTGTCCCGACGACAGGCTTTATGTCCACGGGGAGCGCTACCCAAACCATCTACGTGGGGGTTGCTCCTGACTACAATGCCCTTGCGGGTCTTTCCTCTTACCTCTACAAA
>JBNKPX010000034.1:0-32612 GCA_050295575.1 Gammaproteobacteria bacterium
GCCATTGACCAGCCCCTGACAAGCAGGGATATGGATCGCCTGCGGGGTATTTCCACACGGGCGCAAATCACACCGACCAGTTTTATCAACGAATATCATTGGGGTGGCCTGAAGGCCGAACCGCGCGATTTCATGCGCCGATATTTCGATGCACACGTGTTTCTTGCCAACTGGGCCGAAGCTATCTTCATGCTACGCCTGCCCAGAGAAGCCATCGATCAGAAGACGCTAAAGGCCTTCTGCAACAATCCACATTTGGAATTCGAGGCATTGCCAAAACACTGGCTATTGACCTGGTCACTGGAGGAAACAGAGGATTACGACCGTTTTTGCGATGTAGAAGGTAGCGGCTGGATGACCCGTCTGGCCCCGTTGCATGAAGAATTAATACGCGGTGATCTACGCGGGCTCTATATCGGCTGGTTAAAAGCTATTGACTACGAGGATATGGATCCAGATGAACTAGAACCAATGGCTTTGCCGGGTCTGGGGCAATTGACGCCAGCGCAACAATCACTGGCGGAATTACTTGAGATCGATATCGACCTGCTGGCAGGTTTGGGGCTGGACGAGATGGCTCCCCCACTCGAAGCACCTGATGACAGGGAAACTGATGCCTGGCTGGACAAGCTACCGAAGATCGAGGTCAGAGAGTACCTTCGACAGATGCTGAATGGGCAGGGTGCGAACGCCGAACGAGAGTTGAATCGACGATATGCCGCCTGGCAACAGCAGTTCGCACCGCCTCAGGGTGTACGCCGCTCGGTCGAGCAATTGTGGCAGTTGGCAGAAAAGGCCAAAGAGCAACGAGTGGCCAGGGAAGCCAAAGCCCTGCAACGTGACAAGGCAAAGCTGAAGAGGCAAAGGAATGCCCAGCTCGCCCAACTGGCTTCGGATTTTCCCCGGGCCTGGAAGTTGGCCCATGAGAACGCGGGCAAGGGCCACGCACATGCCTACGACGCAGCGTGCCAGCAACTGGTCAATCTGCGGGATGCATACCATAAACATGCTTCCACGACCGCTTTCAATAAGGAACTGCAGAAATTTATGTGTAAACACGCGAAACGCCGAGCCCTGGAACAGCGTTTGGTCAAAGCTGGATTGTTGCAGGCTGAATGAACGGTAGGAACTCCATATCGATCGAGGTCAATTTAAACTCGTATTCATTCCCTCGCGAGGCATGGAAACAAGGATGCCATAGCCGAGCTATTGTCGAAAGCGAAGCTATGCTCAAAGCCACGAGAGGAGCAATTATCCACTCTTCGTAAGCCCGATAAAATGTTCCTTTTTGTCGGCATATATTGATACTTGCCGACATTGATGGAACATGATTGCGTTGTTATCATGAGGATCAACTACTAAAAACTTTATTGAACAAACCGATAATATTTTGGATATGGCTGATTATCGAAAAAAACCAAAAGAATAATCTGTTCTACTCAAGCTGACTGTTTTGGAAATTCTATTTATTAAGGATGATCATGAGACTAACACTCCACATAGCCAAACTACTGTTACTGCTTAGTCCACTACTGACATCAACCGCCTGCACCCAGGAAGCCGCCCCCGAAATCACTAATTCTAAGGTTAAAGAGGGATATCAGCTTTACAGTAAAGATGGGCTGAGTTTGAAATATGCCAGCCACTGGAAAATTGCATACGATGACCCACAGGGTCTCTATTCCGACCGCGCAGTTGCATTTGACGCTACCGAGTATTCCACTCTAACCATCTATATCTACAATGAAAAGGGGAAAAGCGCATCGGACATTGCAGATATTTTCGTACGGCATTTAAAGCTCAAGACTAAGGAACACATCAAGAATTATGTTAAATCATCGACGAATGTAGGTCATTATAACGGCATAAAACTGTCCTGGACCAATGCAACGCTTGCCCCCTACTCTATCGAGATGAGCATCTTGCCGGTAGGCTCTCCTCCCTATCAGGTATTTGCAGTATTCGATTTGACAGAAGAAGATATAGAACGGGAATCAGTTCATATGCTCCCAATACTTGAGAGCATTCAATACAATCAATAAACAGTCTGGGTAGCACTTATGAGCAATCAGGATAAACAATACAATAATGCTTTAATAGCGAACCAGGTCGTTAATGAGTTCGGCAACGACAACTGATTAAATTAAGGAATATATGAGATCACTACTCCACTTAAATAAACTGCTGATGGTTATAGGTTTACTATTAATGGCAGTCAGCAATACACAGGCAGCATCTACAGAGCCTGACACCTCTGCCATTAGCAAAGACTACCAATCTTATTCGAAAGATGGGTTGAGCTTAAAACATCCCAAACACTGGACTTTGGCTTATGATAACAATGATGCTCTTTACTCGGATCGAGCTGTAGCTTTCAATATTTCGAAAGGAAATGTTGTAACCGTTTTTATTTACAATAATCCGGGTAAAACAAATTCCAATATTGCAGACCGTTATACACGAGTTATTGAACCTGATTCGAGTAAATACGTAGAGGATTTTTCAAGGTCATCCATAACAATTGGAGGTTACAAGGGTGAAAAACTCCGCTGGAAGGATACGATGCTTATACCCTTTACAACAGAGATAACCATTCTTCAGGTCACTCAATCCCCTGCTCCGGTTTTCATAGTATTTGAGCTACTGGAAGAAGATATTGAGAAGATATCACCTCATATTATTCCAGTATTAAACAGCATTACTTTTTCACGATAAATAGCAAAGGATGACACAATGAATATTCAGGATCGGCAATATTATAGTGCTTTAATAACGAATAGAGCCGTTGATGAGTTTAACGCTTACAACTGAATAAATAAGGAAAATATGAGACCACTACTCCACTTTGACAAACTGCTGTTACTGCTAGGTTCACTACTGATAGCGACCTCCTGTACTCAGGAAACCCGGCCCGAGTCCACTGACTCTACGGTTAATGAAGATTACAAGTCTTACAGCAAAGATGGCCTGAGTTTGCGATACCCCAAGCATTGGTCTTTCGCCTATGATGATTCACCAGCTATTTACGCTGACCGTGATGCAAGCTTTAACCCAACAGAGTTCTCAAAGGTAAGCGTCCTTATTTATAAAGAAAATACTGTTGATGAAACTGAAGTTGCATCTATTTTTGAACGCTCATCAAAGCTTAAATCCAGTAAGAATGTGGAAGATTACCTACAAACTCCGATAAGCATCTCTGGGTTCAAGGGTCTTCGATTAACCTGGAAAAATATCTTACTAGATCCCATTTCAATTGAAATGACCATACTCAAAATCAAGGACTCACCTAAACCGGTTTTTGTTGTTTTTAAACTGGCTGATGAGGATATCGAAAACGAGGCTGTCCACATCGCCTCTTTTATAAAAAGCATTTCCCTTCAATAAAAAAAGATATTAGCGGCTAATTTGAATCGATGCGGTTCTCAAGGCTCACCACATTCTACTAATCACACGAAGTAAGCTAAAAAAATATTTTACAGGCTCACGTCATGAGCCACCCCCTCTCTATACTAGCCTCAATGGATCAGGACGGGTTGTCCTGGTTTTTGAATTGTCGTTAATTTTCAGACATTAGTGAGGCTGGTCATGCATACTTTAATTAACCATAGTGATAACCATTCAAAGCGCGAGTCATTCATTGCTGAGCAAGATATGGCTCCATCTCCTTCTGGTGCTTGCCAGTTATATTCTTCACTTAACTGTAACCGTATCGCTCTCAAATGCCTGAAGATCAGGGGTAATCAATTCGATGAATCGTTAATGATGATGGCTGTAACTGCTTTGTTACAGTGGTTCGATACACAGCTGCTTAAGCCAATCAAGATAGTTGAAAAAGACTCGGTTCGGGAAATCAGCGTTTTTGACTGTATTCAATATCAGCGACATGAGCCTTCTAAATCTTTTAGCAGCACTCTGCGCGTTGGAAAATCTGAAAGCCATTTAATTCCCTGCCAGGTTAGCTTAAATCAGTTGCTGCCTGATCAATGGATGGAGGCCGCTCTGACACAGGCTGTTGCAGCCGGGTATCTGAAAGAGATTCGAATGAATCGAGCGGTTTACCGCTGTTTACAGGAAGAATCTAGCAAGCTGGTACAACGTGACCCCAGATTCCAGCATTTGATTGAAAACCTGCTGCCCTGTGCGCTCGCGCTGGATGAACAGTTGCTATCGATTGCACATCAGTTGTTTCCGCATGCCAATGCGAGCTTTGAGGATCTGACCCTGATCTGGCGCAACCAGCGTGCCTATCAGAGGATGATTAATGAGGAAAACCCCTTATTACGCCTGTTTCACCTGACCCGTTTACAACGTATGAAGCGCCGTGGAGGTAAGTCAGGATTCACTGCTAGCAAACGCAAGCAAATCAGGGACATGACTTTAGTGGCGGTTTTTTGAGGGCATCCACTTTGATATTTTTGAGCTGACCGACGGGGGAAATGAGCCAAAGACAGCCCTCATTGCCCCTTTTGCAAAGCATAATCTCACCAGAATGAGCAATTCGTATCTGTCGTGAATAACCTGCTTCAAATTCAATCCCCCCCTCCTTCAACCTGCAATTTTTTTTGATCCAGACGACCTTTTATCAAGAAAGGTCGTCCAGGATCCAGTTAAATCCAGCACTATGGTGTATTTGAACTAGAATTTTATAAATAAATAATGCGATTCAACTGGCAAATCACTCAAGTTTGTCTAACAAACCGGATGGGGTATATGGAAGTTAATAATCGTTGCGTCAATCTGGGCGCAGGCTATTCCTGGTGGCTTTTCATCATTTTGTTGCTGTGCGCCTTCGACGCTGCGGCCCTGTCCCAGTCGAGTGGAAAGATTGTGTCAAATTACGGCCAGGTCTGGGTTTCCAGTAGTCCCACTAACCCCTGGAAGCAAGCCCAAACAGGTACCTTGCTATTTAATGGATACCATGTACGAACAGGCCCCATGAGCGGTGTTAGTCTGCGTATGGAGGATGAATCGCTGATCCGGCTGTCGCAAAACTCAACCTTTGTAGTCGAACAACTGGATGTTTCTTCTTTCTGGCGACGGGCCACTTCAACGGTGAAGAGAATGACTCGCGGGCTTAAATCGAGCTACCGCCTCCTCTCCGGTAAACTATGGGGGAGAAATAACAACAGGAGGCTGAATTCTCAGGTTCAAACTCACACGGCCACCTTCGGTATCAGGGGCACTGAGTACGTTGTTGAGGCAGATGAGAATAGCAGCCAGGCCACTATCCTCGAAGGGATTGTGCTGGCAAGCAATGAGTATGGCGAAGCAACGATACATAGCGGGCAAAGCGCTGTTATTGCTCGTGGTCAGGCACCGCAAATATCTACCCTGATCAAAACCCGAGGCTCGGTGCAATGGACCGTGCTGATACCCGAGCTGCTAAATGTTCCTGCCCTGCTGGATCAGGGTTTGAAAGACCCCGCTATTGCCTCCTCGCTACTGTCTGCTTATCAACAGCAACGCTATGCAGATGCCTACGAACTGGCTAGCCAGTACCAGAACACTGAGGCCGCAGCCCCCACGCTGGATCTTTTTATCCCCTGGTTATTGATTAAAACAGGACAGACCGAGACTGCTCTAACCCTTTTGAAACGCTCGTCAGCATCTGATCAAAGTAGTTCGATTAGAGAGCTGCTTGCCTTCACCGCCTTTCTAGTGAATGACCTGGAACTGGCTGAACAAAGCATCGCCGAACTGCAGGGAGAAGATCGCCTGAGCGATAACGGCTGGATGGTAAAAGGTTATCTGGCTCAGTCTCGGCATGATCTCGATGGCGCTCGCCGGGCCTATCAAAACGCCCTGCAAGTCAACTCAAACAACCTCCCTGCACGCATTCAACTGGCTACCATACTATTCGGCTCTGGCCGTAATGCACGGGCAATGTATCTGGTCAACCAGGCGCTGGAGATCGATCCTGAATACACCCCTGCTCTCAACCTTAAGGGTTTTATCGCACTGGCTGAGGATGACAGTTCCACGGCACTGAACATCTGGCAAAAGATTGCTGACCAACAAAAGGACAGTGCCGAAACCTGGTTTGGTATTAGCCTTGCTCAGATGCGCAAGGGTATGGTTGAAGAAGCGATGCAAAATATCGCTACTGCTGTGCTTATGGATCCACAGCGCTCTATGTACCTCAGTTACTGGGGTAAAATGCTGCATCAAATTGGTCGTCATGACAAAGCATTAACCGTACTCGACAGCGCTATTCGTCTTGATGCGGAAGACCCGACACCACATCTGTATAAAGCCATTATCCTGCGCGATCTGAACCGTCCGGGTGAAGCCATACAGTCGATACAGGCGGCGCAGCAACGTAATGATAATCAGGGTGTGTACCGCTCCCGCTCACTGCTGGATCAGGATCTTGCGGTGCAGAATGTCGATCTGTCGCGTCTGTTTAGCCAGCTCGGTCTGAATCAATGGGCTCACAAGAAAGCCATTGAATCAATCAACAAAGACTATGCCAATGTCTCTGCACATATTCTCAATGCTGGCGCTTATGCGCAGATGGGAGACAGAGGCTATGCCCTGTTAAACGAAGCCTTACTGGCGCGCCTGTATCAACCAGCGAATATCAACGCGTTTAGTAGCTTTAACAGTTACACCAGCCTGTATGAAACACCTGAAACCGAATTTGATCTAACGGTGGGCGCTGGCAATCATGGGCAGGCAGAGGGTTTATTTATTGCAGCCGGGGCTAATCCAGAAAGCCGCTTTGCCTGGGGTGCAGCAGCATTATGGGAAGACAGCGATGGCTGGCGTGACAGCAATGGAGAAGAAATCAGTAATATTTCCCTGCTCGGTAAATGGCAGTTATCACGCAAAAACAACCTGTTGCTGTCTTTATCCTCAACCCGAGTTGATAAGCTGGATGAATTAAGCAACCGCTATGAATTCGATGCACAGAGCGATCCACTGGCTGAATTTCATCAGACTAATAATCACTTTGAAGCAGGTCTGCTACATCAACTTGAAAACGATCATGACCTTATGTTCTACCTGTCGGTGCAACAGCTGGATGCTGATATCACTGACAACAACATTGATCAGATCATCGTTGTTGGCAGTGATGAGCTGACTCAGGAACGTCTGCTTGATGGTAGCGCACAACGTCCATTTAGCCAGTTCCAGTTTCAGGGTGTCAAACAATGGGATGAACATGAATTATTTTATGGAGCGCTGCTGTATGACGGTAAAAACAAGGCCAGCCTGGACAGTGATTACGGGCTGTTCGATCCTGCTCATAGCTTACTGGACAATCTCCCGGCTTTTGATGAATCAATAGAAAATGAGCTTGATATCAGGTTCACCAGTTTTTATGTTCAGGACAGCTGGTCACCTACCCCCAATCTGCAACTGGATCTCGCGCTGCATGCCGAAAAGATGGACAATGCAAACCCGACTACGGGTGGTGAGTGGACACTAGACAAGGTCAATGGTCGTGCCGGTATCGCCTGGAAATTCATGCCCAGCCACACCCTGCGCCTTGCCCATTTCGAGTATATCCTGCCCTTTGTTACCGCACGCCTCGACCCCAGTGATATCGCCGGTATAACCCTGTTCAGGAACAGTAGTGAAGGCAGTCTGATCAAAGAATCGGATCTGGTGCTGGATTATGAATGGGTCAATGGCCTGATCAGCGCCACTGTATTTAGCGTTGAACAAATCGACACCAGCGCTATCCCTGATGGCAGCGGTGGTCAGACAGAATCCACATCAGACTCGAAAAAAGATGGTCTGTCCATTGTCTACAATCATTTACTCGGTCAGCGCACAGGCCTGAATATTGCTGTCGCCTCTTTTGATCAAAACAGCGAATCATTGCCGAATCTTGATCGCAGCGAAAACAATATTTCGCTCGCTCTGACCCACGTATTTGCTAACAGTCTGACAGTTACCGCTGAGCAGGTATTTCGCAGCATGGATTTTGTTACAGATAGCAGCCGTGAAGATGAGGATATTAGTGTCACGAACCTGATGCTTGGTTATGAATTTGCGAATAAATCACAGGCTGTTGCATTTGAAGTTATTAACCTGACCGATGAAGAATTCAACTGGGTGATCGATCAGTTCACCACCACTGGAGTCGCACCGGAGCGTATGTACAAGCTGAGCTATCGCATCAGTTTTTGATTAATTAATTTTCAATAGAGGTCATGAATTAACAATCGCTATTGTAATTCCATTTTGGATAAGGCATGCAATGAGGAGTCGGATATGAAACAGAGATTTAATCAAAGCCTCTATGGACAAAGTTCCCGTAAAGTCATTTGGGCAACGATAGTTGCACTGGCCCTTTTTTGTAATTTATCCTATTCTGCAGTTCCGGGGTTGCCATTTAGCGAGGATTTTAGTGAATCCAATCTAAAGCTTGAAAATCAAACCTCTGCCTCCTGGGTGACACAATTTCAGAAAGTTATATTAGGTCAGAGAGGTGCAAAAACGCTCGGATTTGGCAACGCCAATGCAACTATACTGAATATTTCGGATACCAGCACGTCTTCATACGCAATACATACAGCAGATGTAAACGGAGATGGCCGACTGGATGCTATCAGCACTAATGGCAGTTACCTGATCGTTTACTTCAACAATGGCACCATAGACCCTTATGCCTCCCCAACCACTTCCCAGAGCTCTGCTGCTTCGACTATTAATGACATCGCTACCGGTGACATCGATCAGGATGGTGATATCGATATCGTTGTATCGACATCGGCCACCAATAAACTGTTTCTCAATGATGGCACTCAGCAGCCATTTAATTCGACTTCTGCGATAACTATTTCCAGCACATCTTATGACTCAACAAGTATCCAGCTTGCTGATATGGATGGCGATGGCTGGCTAGATGTAGTGGTCGGTAATGAAGGAGGCGGTACTCCTCAACCTGATCGTCTGTACCTGAATCAGGGAAGCTCTCCATATCTGGAAAACATTACTGGTTCCAATATCTCTGCAGGTAATTATCGCACTTACAATATCAAGGTGGCCGATCTAAATAATGACGGTTTTCTGGATGTTGCAGTAAGTGGAGCAGACTCTCATCTCAAGTATTACCTGAATGATAAAAATCTAGACGCGGACGGCAATCCGTTCACCAGTGTCACTGGAGTCACTATTGGCTCTGGCCATAATTTCTACATCGATACACTTGATCTTGGTGATATCAATAATGATGGATGGATAGACATTGTTAGCTCTGGAGTCGGTAGTAATACCAATCGGGCCTACTTCAACTTCGGCGATAGTGTCACACCATTCGATTCCTCCTCTACTACCCACAACATCAGTACGGATAGTGAGTCAGGACGTGACATCAAGATAAAAGACCTGGACAACGACGGCGACCTTGATGTGATGGTGGCATACACGCGATCTCGCGACCGCATTTATCTGAATAATGGGTCTTCTGATCCTTTTTCGGGCGTAAGCGGTATTGAAATATCCGAAGATGCTCTCGACTCCAGAGGGATAGATGCAGCTGATGTCGATGGTGATGGTGACTACGATATATTGATTGCCCACTCAGGTATCAATAAGGTGTACGTCAACAATACCCCAACAACATCCTTTTCACCTGCAGATGCCGTTGATGCCACATCTGAGACTGAGAACTCACAGGACATCGATTATGGTGATGTTGACAATGATGGAGATATCGATGTTGTTTTTGCTGATGAAGGCTTCGCAAGGCTATTAATTAACAACGGAACCAGTCAACCATTCGCAGGACAATCAACATTACTACTTAGTCTAGCCAGCACAGCTCAGCCACGTTCCATTAAGTTGGCGGATGTCAATCGAGACGGTTTGCTGGATTTACTGGTGGGTGGGGTTTTTGGCGCAAGCAATGGTCAGGCAGTCACCCTGATTATTAACGATGGCGATGCGACACCTTTCAGCGGTACACCTGCCAACATTCATGATATAGGTCCAACTATAGGAGCTGATAGTTACGATTACACCTGGAGTTTTGCCGTAGGTGATGTTAATCACGACGGTTATCCAGACGTGGTAATGGCTAGAGCTAACCAATATGGTAGTGCTGATGGTATCAATAAGCTTTTTTTGAATGACCATAATATAGATGCCGACGGCAATCCATTTAACTTTATCGCCGAGATCGATATTGGGACAGCATCCATTTCCCGCTCAGTAGCTCTGGGTGATGTAAATGGAGATGGTAATCTTGATCTTGTGGTGGGTAATAATTCATATAACCTGTTATATCTTGGTGATGGCGATAACAGCCCATTCAGCGGTGGCAGCACAATCATTACTACCGATGCCGATTACACACTTAAAATCATTCTGCTTGATGTCAATCACGATGGTAAGCTGGACGTCATCACCGGAAATACCGGTAATACCAAAATCTATTATAATGACGGTGTGGGAGATCCGTTCGATACAGCCACAGGCCAGACTGTCGGAACCACTAATCTAAGCACCAGCGATATCGCTATTGGCGATACCGACCGGGATGGAAATTACGATATAGTTTCCGTCTCCGGCAGCTCTCGTCGAGTCATGTTATATCCAATCACCCGCAGTTCCCAACTGGACGAAATTGAGGGTTCCTACGTATCTTCAGACTCGGTATCGTCTCCAGCAGTTGCAATTGCCGACTTCAACAATGATGGTGACCAGGACATATTCGTCGCGACCAGCGGGGTCAACCGCCTTTACCACAATAGCGCGGCATCGGAAGCTTTTAACACCGTGCGCGATATTGCGATCGATACCAGTAGTTATTCGACCGTACCGGTCAATACCGGTGATTTCAACCGTGATGGCCATCTGGATGTTATTTCTGGTGTCTGGGGAGGCGTTAATAAACTGAACCTGAACAATGGTACCCGAAACCCATTTAATCAGGCGGCGCAAGACATTGGCAGCGATGCCCTGTTGACTCAGGCCTTAGCTGTTGGTGATGTTAATAATGATGGTTGGCCTGATATTGTCAGTGGGAATAATGGTGCAAACAATCTGCTGTATTTAAACAATGGTTCAGCACCTTTTTTTACTGGCAACGGTATCAACGTTAGTAATGTCGCAGAAACTGATGAAACCCGTGACCTGGTGCTGTCCGATTTTAATCGTGATGGCTATTTAGATGTCCTGGTTGGAAATCGCGGTGACCCGATTAAAATTTATTATCATAGTGGTAATAATGCCTCACCCTATGGGGTAGATCCCTATCTTCCCCTCCCGACCTATAATTATAACGTACGGGCTATTCGAGCAGTAGATGTTAATAATGATGGTACTACTGACCTTGTTTTAGGCACCGATGATCAGGATACGACTGCAACTGGCACTGGCACCGGGAATAATACGGGCGGAACTTTAATCCTGCTTGTTAATGGGGCTGGTAGTTTTTATGCTGCTTACTTTGTCGGCTCTGGAGCTAGCGCCACGAATTATGATAAGGATAATACCTTTGGACTGGTATTTGGAGATGTAAATGGTGATGGTTATAAGGATATGATCACCGGAAATTACGCACAGGCAAATAAGCTCTATATAAATGACGGTTCAGCACAACCTTTTAAAAATACTCTGGGAACAGATATCGGAACAGATACTGATAATACCCGTGTTGTACTGCTCGATGATCTGGACCAGGATGGTGACCTTGATCTGGTGGTGACGAATGTCAACGGTCAGGATAAATATTACCTTAACGATGGTACTGCAGCCCCTTTTGGCGGGGCGGTAGTTGGCGTCACATTGCCAAATTCAACCAACCCCAGCAACCCTACAAGTTATGGTGGGGTTATCGCAGATATCGATAAAGATGGTAACAACGATATCATAGTGAGCGATTATAACGGAGGTGACCATTTCTACAGGTCATCTCCCTTTTCGTTGATCAGAAATACTGCAGTATCGAAGGCAGTTGATGCACAAAGCGATATTTTGACGGCAACTCTGAGCGTAAGTCAAACCACCGGTTACAACGATAGCATCGATTACTTTTTATCCAATGATGGAGGTAGCTATTTCTACCAGGTAGTCCCCGGACAGGAGTTTATTTTTCCACAACCCGGTGATGATCTGCACTGGAAGGCTGTATTCAAATCGTTGTCACCCGCAGACAGTTCTGAACTCTCTCAGATTAATATCACTGCGCGTTACGACCTCGATCTTGATCTGGTACCCGACGACGTAGACGTTTGCGTGGGCACCTACGACCCCGACCAGACCGATACCGACGGCGATGCTGTTGCGGGTGCATCAACCGGCCCCAGCAATGGTGGCGATGCCTGCGACTCGGATGACGATAATGACGGTACTGCTGACAGCAGCGATGCCTTCCCGCTCAATCCGTCGGAAGATACCGATACCGATAGTGACTGCCCGAATTACGATTTGACGACATCCGGCAATGGCTGTGGTGATAACACAGATACCGATATAGACGGCGATGGAATCCTTAATGCCGCTGACCCATTTGATTTTAATATTCAACCTACTATCAGTGGTACAGCCGCCACTTCAGCAACACCGGATGTACTGTACAACTTCCTGCCAGTAACTTCTGACGGTGGCGATGGGCCGGCACTGGTCGCCAGTCTGGCTTTCGAAGGAGGTACAGAAGCTAACCTGCCATCCTGGTTGAGCTTCGATACATCAACCGGCCGTTTAAGTGGTATGCCGTCCAACGACGATTACCAGACCAGTTTCGGCAACAACGATAATGTGATCGATAATATCGTGATCACGGTAGACGACAGTGTGCAGACGGCCGCCTTAGCTGCATTCAATATCACGCTAGCTGATACACGCGCACCCAATTCGATTGCGGTACCGGCAGGTGGAGATTACAACGATACTGTCGATGTGAGTATTTTTTGCCTGGAAAACATAGGCAGTGGTTGTCAGACCATTAGATATACCACCGATGACGCCATCACCGATCCTAACAATTTCAGCTCGGTCACTGCCAGTAGCTACACGCTGACACTGGATAGTAGTCTAAGTAATGTCAATCTACGATTTTATTCGATTGATGCTACCGGCAATGCCGGAAGCGTGGTAACAGAGAACTATAATTTTGACCTGGATTACCCTGCTATCTCTATTACCGCTCCCGCAGCCGGTGCTTTGCTTAGCTCTCTGGATACAATCACAGGTACCGCTACAGACCCTGATACCACTACCGATACAGGTGTAGCTGCGGTAGAGATCCAGATTACTGATGGTTTTGATTCTGTACTATCCGCAGGTGGTAATCTGACAGCTGGCAGCCCTGTCTGGTTACCGGTGAATACCAGTGATGGCTATGCCACCTGGAGCTATCCACGCGGTTCCATCGCCTGGGTATCTGATACCGAATATATCATCAATGCCCGGGTGCTGGACGGTGCTGGTAATATCACCACCACCAGCACCAGCTTCACCTATTACAGTGGTGCGCCGGCTTCAACATCGCTCAGCCTGACCTTAACCAGTAGTGCTATTCCAAATAACGACAGCACCGATGCGACGCTCACCTTTACCCGTCTGAACAATACCGAGCAGGATCAGACAGGTACCGAATTATTGTTGCATATCACCAAACCTGATGGCACTCCTGCCCCTGATATTACTACCACAACCAACTTTGCCGGACAGGTAACCCTGACGCTGGGTACCGGCGAAGCCAATAACATCAGCTTCGATACTCCTGGACAGTATCTACTACAAGCTGAGTTCGCGGGTAATATCCAGATGGCTACTGTGACATCTAGTGTGACCAGTTTGCTGGTCGGTTCCTCTGCAGGGTATGCCGTTATCGTTCAGGGCAAGCTGCCTAACGAATCCGGTCTTGAATCGCATAATAAAACCGCTAACCGGATTTACGACACATTGAAGGATCGTGGTTTTGTCGATCAGGATATCTTCTATTTCAATTACGACGATACTCAGTTGGGTGTGGATGCCGTGCCCAGCAAAGCCGCTGTACAGAGTGCAATAGAATCCCTGAATACGATGATCGAATCACGCCCTGCTCCGGTGTACGTAATTCTGGTCGATCATGGTGGTGAGATTATCGAGGGTGTTAGTGAAGCTACATTCTATTTGAGTAGTGAAACCATCACTCCAACGGAACTGGATAGCTGGCTGGATACGCTTGAGGGTAACCTGTCGACTTACGACACTACCAATGGCACCAGTTTACTTACTGACAACAAGCGTGTAGTAATCCTCGGGTCCTGTTATTCCGGCGGTTTCATCTCTGGCCTTTCCGCCAGCGACCGTATTGTGATCAGTTCAGCATCGGCACACGAACAGTCCTATAAAGGGCCAACCGAGGATGATGGTATCCGTGTTGGTGAATACTTCCTCGAAGAGCTATTTCTGGAACTGTCAGATGGTTCAGATTTACGTGCTGCATTCCAGCAGGCAACCAGTCAAACCGAGGCCTGGACCCGCGGTGGAGATCTGTCAGCAAATAGTGCTAATGGATTTAGCGACGATGCGGTTCAGCATCCGTTGCTGGATGATGATGCTGACACAGTTGGTTCCAATGCAGTATTCAGCAATTCCAGTGATGGACAACTGGCCAAGGATATCGTGCTGGGATTCAATCAGGATTCGCTCACCAATGATGCCTTTACACCGGCTGATATCAGCAGGGTTAGCGATACCCTGTATCTGGATTCTGCTACCAGTAGCGCCCAGCTAACGCTTTACGCCAATGACCCTTATCAGGTGAACCAGGCTTATGTAGAGATACGTACGCCAGATAAAACTCTCAGCTCAACCGGTAATGACACCACTGAGCAACTGTCGAATGACTTTATCCGTCGCGCGTTTACCCCACCGGCAACTTCAGGGGCTCCCTATACGCTGGATTACACTGACTTTGCTCAAAGCGGCAAGTATGAAATCTTCTACTATGTGAATGATCGCTTTACCGGGGCCCTGTCTCCAGCTCAACATTCGCTGGTTTATAAGGATCGTGCTGCCGGTTCAGATCCCAACGATCCACCTTCCGCCTTTACTCTGGTCAGCCCCGGTGCAATAAGCTGGAATGGTACAGATACTGAGAAGACCATACTGGCTTTCGACTGGGGTGATGCCACTGACCCAGATCTCAATAGCAGTGTGACCTATACACTGTTGATTGCTGATGATACCGGGTTTAGCGCCTTCTCCAGCGTTAATAATGCTGATGCCTGTATCGCGGGCGATGTGGTTTACAAACAGGAAGAACTAACGGCCTCCTCTACCTTTGTTAACGAGACTGCAAAGCTGTGTGATGATCACAGTTATTACTGGAAGGTAATCGCGGTGGATGAGTATGGTCAGCATACCGAAAGTACCGATACCTTTATCTTCCATACCGATGATACCAATGCACAGATTGGAACTATTGTGGCGATGGTGCAGAGCAATGTGACTGCGGCACAATTAACCGGAGCCAATGTGGCTAATCAGTTTGGCGAGTCAGCCTCCGAGATAGCGGTGGTTGAATACAATGGTAATTATGTCATCCTCACCTCGCATGTTGGCGAGAGCCAGAATATCACCGCTACTATAAGCGGCTATACATCGAGTTCGGCCACAGGCGTTACGGTAGCTGATCGTGAAACGGTTGAGGTTCTGTTATCTCTGGCACCAGATGCCAGTCAGGACACCGACGGCGATGGCGTGACTGATGTTAATGATAACTGTCCAGCCACCCCGAATGGGGTTGCACAGGATAACCAGCTCAATACCGATGGCGATAGCCAGGGGGATGCCTGTGACAGTGATGATGACAATGATGGCCTGAGTGATAGCTACGAAACCACGCATAGTCTTGATCCATTAGACAGTGCAGATGCTGCACTGGACCCCGACGGCGATGGTGTCAGCAGCTTGCAGGAAGCACAGAATGGTACCGACCCGAATGTAGAGGACGATATCTACTTTGCTGACAGCGATGGCGATGGCGTGACTGACAACAAGGATAATTGCCTGTCGGTACACAATACCGCCCAGACCAATACCGATGGCGACAGCCAGGGTGATGCCTGTGACAGCGATGATGATAATGATGGTATGCCCGATAGCTTTGAGGAAACCTATAGCCCAACACTAGATCCTCTGGTAGATGATGCGGCGGGTGATGCAGACAGCGATGGTTATACCAATCTCGAAGAGTTTGGCCTTGGCACCAGTCCGACAGTGGTCAACGCGAGTGGTATTGATACCGATAGCGATACTGTCGCTGATTTTCAGGATAACTGTCCATCAATAGCCAATGCTGGACAGGAGAATCAGGATAACGACAGCATGGGTGATGCCTGTGATCCGGATATTGATGGCGATGGTGTCGCCAATGGTAGTGATGCTTTCCCCACCGATGCCAGTGAGTGGTCAGATAATGATAGTGATGGCAACGGCGACAATGTAGATACCGATGATGATAATGACGGCATGCCGGACATCTATGAAGCACTGTATAGTCTTGACTCTACCGATGCCAGTGATGCCAGTGAAGATGCTGATAGCGATGGAGTCAGTAATCTGCAGGAATACATCCAGGGCAGTAATCCGTCCATTCCCAATAACTCCAGCTCGGATACAGATGGCGATGGACGCATTGATGTGCTGGATAATTGTCCTTCTACTGCCAATGCGAATCAGGCAGATGGTGATAATGATGGTATCGGTGATGTCTGTGACACTGATCGTGATAACGATGGTGTAGGCAATAGCAGCGATGCTTTCCCGGATGATAATAGTGAAAGCATCGATACCGATGGGGATGGTACCGGTAACAATGCTGATACCGATGATGACGACGATGGTATGAGCGATGCGTATGAAACCCTGTATGGCTTAAATCCACTGGATGCTACAGACGCCAGCTCTGACAGCGATGGTGACGGCCAGACCAATCTACAGGAATACCTGGCTTCAACTAACCCCTTGCTTGATAATGCAGACACCACTGATACCGATGGTGATGGTACGGTAGATGTGATGGATAACTGCCCAACCGATGCTAATCCAACGCAAACAGACAATGATAGTGATCGTTTGGGTGATGCCTGCGACAGCGATGATGATAATGATGGATTACCCGATAGCTATGAGCTGAGTGTTGGACTGGATTCAAACAATGCCAGTGATGCGCAGAGCGATACCGATGGTGATGGCCGTAGCAATATTCAGGAATACTATGACGGCACCGATCCAAATATCAGCAATGCATCGAGTCAGGACACAGATGTCGATTCTGTTGCTGATAATCAGGATAACTGTCCCTCGGTTGCCAATGCCGATCAGACTGACACCGACAGCGATGGTGACGGTGATATCTGTGACGACGACGATGATAATGACGGTATGCCGGATAGCTTCGAGCTGCTATATCAGTTAAACCCTACGGATGCGAGCGATGCCAGCGGTGACCCTGATGCTGACAACATTACCAATCTGGATGAATACCTGGCAGGCAGCAGCCCTAAAGCTGAGGAATCCAGTGGAGGTGGTGGCATTATCGCTCCTTCGCTCTTACTGGCATTACTGATGATGATCTACTGGATTAGACAGATCAAGCGGGTTGAAAAGAAGTCGTAATCACCCCAAAAAAGAATACTTTTTCCGACTATGGGTTATGAATGCTAGACTCTAGAATATAAACCCTCGACCAAATGGGCGAGGGTTTATATTTCTATTTTATATTCAACTTCCCTGTCTCTAGCCCTACTTCTCTTTCACCCCACCAAATCTCCTCCAAACTTAGCCTGATATCCTGGCGACACGGTTTACAACATTATCACACCGGGTCACTACAGAATATCTATGGTTAATACTTCTTATGGCTATTTAATTGTTCAGCTAAAATTTGTGGAGACTTTCTAACTATACGCGTATTGATTGATCGATGTTATGAGAAACCGGCTACTCTTACGGTGGATTTTCACGTATATTAAGGTAGATTTTTTCTACCTTTCTGGGATAATATTACCAAATATTGCCGGTGTATTTCATTACAAAATCCGAATATCAATATGACATCTTTGATTTAAGGAAGCTTTGATAATTCATCTATGTATTATCAGAGCACGAAAAACGAAAAGTATTATTTACGCTTTTCTCTCAAAATCAAAGACTTGTAGTCATTTATTTTAGCGGCACATCCCTGTGCCGCAGGAACCTCTGAAATAATCAGAGGTTCCTTAAAAAAATTACTACGTTATATGTGAACCCGTACTGAGTTTTAATCCAGAAAGGTCATAGTATTAATAGTGTGCAATTTCGAGATCTAGTCATCATGTTTTATTTTGAAGATACAATAAAGAAAGAAAAAAACGTTGATCAACATGACAGCTTACTTATTCTGGATGGTACAAGCTGTTTAGATTATTTAATCGAAGAACCTGATATAAAAAAGATGAGCTGGTTTCAATCGCTTATTAAGCAAGTTACTACTTTGTTAAGTTAATTGAAACCTGATATTTTTAAACGCTTAGTTTATTCAGGCGGATATGAAATTATTATCTGCGCAACCTAAACTATCGATGCGCATCATCCGCAGCCCCCTGATCAACTATGGTCAAATATACCAGATGCTGTCTTTTTCACCTTCTTTGCTGCCTTTTTTTCTTTGGCAGTCATTAATGGCTTCTTTTTATCTTCTTTATTACCTTTTTTTTCCTTACTCATAATGTTTGCTCCTAAGCGTGGGACAAAAATTGTCCTAAACCCACCATATACCTGATTTCTGCTAATAGCTAATTATTTAATGAAGCTATGAATAATTCATCAATGAATTATCCGAGCACGAAAAACTAAAACTATGATTTTTGTCTTTCTCACAACCTTTGAATTAATCAGAGCTGCCTTAAACTAATCAGCAAAAGAATGAGTCGCTATATATCCCAATAAGGCGCATACTGAGTTACTCAATTCTTCATCAGCCTAACGCCACTTCTGCTGATATCAAACTTTCTCCTTATCGAATCTAGATGATTCACATTCATCTACATCTTTATCAAATCATAGGATCAAACATGTCACCCAATAATGGCAACAATAATTCACCTTCTTCCTGGAATAGTCGTGCCAGCGGCAATGCCCCACCCGACCTGGATGATCTGTTACGTCAGGGACAGCAGCATTTGCGCAGTCTGATACCCAGCGGTGGCCAATATGGTATCTTTAGTATCTTGATAGCTCTTGTTATAGTTCTTGGCCTGTGGACATCCTATTACACCGTACCCAGTGACTCTGTAGCCGTAGTTCAGCGATTTGGAAAGTATCTGAAAGAAGTACCGCCAGGGCTGCACTTTAAACTGCCACTTGGTATTGATGTCGCGACTACTGTTCCTGTCAAACGTCAGCTTAAGCAGGAGTTTGGCTTCTCAACGCCTGGCGCAAAGGATCCCTATCAGAGCCCTACGGATGGACATAAGGAAACTGAAATGGTAACCGGTGATTTGAATGCCGCATTAGTGGAGTGGGTAGTTCAATACCGTATATCAGATCCGCAAAAATATCTATTTGAGGTTAGACAACCCAGCGCAACCTTACGTTATGTTTCAGAATCGGTGATGCGTGAAGTGGTAGGTGATAGAACCGTCGATGAAGTAATCACCATTGGACGTCAGGAAATAGAGATAGAAGCACTCACCAAGATGCAGGCGCTGACCACCAAATATGAGATGGGTATCAGTATCGATCAGGTACAGTTAAAGAATATCAATCCCCCTGCCCCGGTGCAGGCTTCATTTAACGAAGTCAATCAGGCTCAACAGGAAAAAGAAAAACTAATCAATGAAGCACGGCGTGATTACAACAAGGTCATTCCGCTAGCAGAAGGTGAAAAAGATCAGCGTATACGTGAAGCTGATGGATATAGACTGAAACGAATCAATGAAGCCGAAGGTGATGTTGCAAGGTTCACCGCACTATTGACTGAATATAGCAAGGCACCTGAAGTTACCAGGCGTCGAATTTACATAGAAACCATGCAGGACATACTCCCCGACATTCAATCCAAGATCATTCTTGACTCTCAGGCGCGTAGTATTTTGCCATTGCTCAATCTCGATTCAAAAAAGGAGTCAAAGCTATGAAGATCATGCAGATACTAATCTTAGTGATAGGAATTCTGGTGATATATACCACAGGAAGTGCAATCTATACGGTTAACGAAGTGGAACAGGTCATCATTACTCAGTTTGGTAAACCCGTGGGTGAACCCGTAACCGAGGCAGGACTAAAATTCAAAGTACCCTTCATTCAGGAAATAAATCCGATTGAAAAGCGGGTACTGGAATGGGATGGCAGTCCTTCCGATATGCCCACAAAAGATAAACTTTATATCTCGGTAGACCTGTTTGCTCGCTGGCGCATAGTTGATCCATTGCAGTACTTTTTGCGTCTACGTGATGAACGCAGTGCTCAATCACGTCTAGATGATATTCTGGGCAGTGAAACCCGTAATGCTGTCGCCAAACATGAACTGATAGAAATCATCCGAACTACTCAGGGACGTGAACCGCTACGTGATGCCTTACTGACCGAAGCAGAACGTAAACAGGATATAGGAGCTCTATTACCTATTACAAAAGGACGTAAGCTTGTTGAGCAGGCTATCTACGCCGCTGCAGCAGAAAAGGTAAAGGTCTTTGGTATCGAATTACTGGATATTCGTTTTAAGCGTATCAATTATAACAATAGTGTACGCCCTAAGATTTATGACCGTATGATCAGTGAACGTAGGCAGATTGCAGAGCGCTTTTTATCCGAAGGCAATGGTGAGGCTGCAAGAATACGCGGTAATCGTGTACGTGATTTAAACAAGATACAATCTGAAGCCTATCGTGAAGTTGAAGAGATTCGTGGCTTTGCTGATGCAAAGGCAACAGAAATCTATGCTCGTGCCTATAACAAGAGCCCTCAGTCGGTTGAGTTCTACGAATTCACTCGCACCATGCAAGCCTATAAAACGATTATCGCTAAAGACACCACACTTGTGTTAAGTACCGAGAGCGATCTATTCAAATTCCTTAAGGGAATGAATACAGGAGGTAACAAATAATGTCATTAGAATTTCCAAACAGCAGTCGTAGCTTTGATAATAGTAAAAGTCGCATCAATTTCTGGGGTTACGACCGAACGATCGAAGTCTCTTATTTTATCGGCGCGGATGTTTTGCAGCGTTTTAGTAAAGATCTCGGTACCCAGGAAGCTGAGTTACTCGAAGTGTTTGATGCGAAACTGGACAAAATTCGACAGGTAGCCGCCCGAGTATATGAAAAAAGCTCAAAGGGAAAAGGCGCTTATACCTTCATTCTAAACGATGGTGATTTCTAGGGCCTGTTAACAGGCCCTATGCAAGACATTCTGCTAAGCTGTAATATCCTGTAGTAAAATAGTTGAATTGATTCATCCTTACAAAAACCTATTGGATATTACATGAGTTACCATGAACCTCACCGCTCACATCGAGTCGGTTGGCTACGTGCAGCAGTTTTGGGTGCCAATGACGGTATAGTCTCAACCGCGAGCCTGATTATAGGTGTTGCATCTGCAAGCACCACACAGGAAAACATCCTGCTTGCTGGCATTGCTGGACTCGTTGCTGGTGCTATGTCAATGGCAGCCGGTGAATATGTATCGGTCAGCTCTCAGGCAGATACAGAAAAAGCCGATTTAGAGATTGAAAGGATATCACTGGAAAATGATTTTGAGTTTGAAAGACATGAACTCGCCAGGATCTATCAGGAGAGAGGCCTGGATAGAAACTTATCGATACAGGTAGCTGATCAGCTAATGGCCCATGATGCTTTGGGCGCACATGCCAGAGACGAGATTGGAATATCGCATACCACCGATACGCAGCCGGTGCTTGCAGCCTTCTCTTCGGCAGGCACCTTCATCATCGGTGCAGCACTGCCATTACTGGTTACCTGGTTTATCACTGGTGAAAATCAAATACTGTTTGTCGCTTTATCATCACTGTTATTTTTAGCTTCACTGGGTGCCATTGCTGCACGAGCAGGAGGCGCATCCATTATCGTGGGCGCTTTTAGAGTCACGTTCTGGGGTGCTCTTGCTATGGTTATCACTGCAGGTGTTGGGCGACTATTTGGAGTGGCCGTATAAATCTTCCACGCACAACAGGGTCAACTATAAAACATATCCCGATACATGCCTTCTGCCCAGGCCAGACCCGCCTGTCCTGAGCGCGGACTCCACTTCTCCATCAGATGTACGCGATCAAATGCGAAGCTTTTTTCCTTATCATCAAACTTGTAAAAAGCGATGATGCTCATAGCTTCTAAGGGGTCTATCTTGACGCCCGAGAAACACATAGTTTGCGGACTACGCCAGTCTATCTGTTTGCCTTTTGCGTGAGCAATGATCACCTCGGCTACATACTTCGCTTCTGAGTGTGCAGTATTACCACTTTTGGAAAAAGGTTGCGAGCGTGAATCACCGGTTACATAAACATATTCATCATCTAACATATGATATTTAAAGGGATCAATTGCTGCTTCTTTCTGAGAGCTTTCACTGTCTACCAGGCCAAAGGTTTCCAGGATTCTTGAAGCTCTGACAGGAGGATAAATAACAGCATCATCAAATTGATAGCTATCGAATTCGGTTTCTACCTCTTTATCTGCCACATTTATCGCCGCAATTTCAGCACTGGACTGATATTCAATGATATCGGGGTAATAGTCTTTGAATGCTCGATGGAATCCATCTGCTTTTATACGAATTTCCGGATTAGCATCCAGTAAAAGAATCTTGCCCTTAATATGATTTTTTTTAATGATGGCGGCTGCCATACACGCTCTTTCGTAAGGTGCCGCCATACAGCGATAATTGCCGGGTGGCACCGACATCAGTAATCTACCCCCTTTAAAATTTTCCAGTTTGTGCTTGATTGCCATCACCTCGGATGCACTATTAAAGCCTGCGGGGTAATTCATTCGTATCGCGTATTCATCTTCGGGATCTTCCACACCTATACGTGCATAGTCATAGTCAATACCGGGTGCCAGTACCAGATAATCATATTCAATGGACCCGATAGTTGTGATCAGTTTTTTACTGATGCGATCCAGTTCAATCGCCGTGGCATTGATAAATAGATAATTATTATTCCTTGCGGCGTCGACATAGCTATGGGTTAGAAAATCAAGATTAATCTGTCCGGCTAGCCAGACGTTACTGAGTGGACAGGATACGAACTGGTCTTTTTTGTCGATCAGAATAACATCGAACTCAGGGTTATATTTTTTCAGGTATTTGGCCATAGTAAGACCAGACCACCCTGCCCCAAGCACCACCACTCGTAAACCTTTTTTAGCAGGTATTGCAGCCGGTGATGAATACACACCTGCTATCGCTGGTGCTGCTTTAGATTCCTCAGCCAGACTGGAAGAACTGGCTAGTGTTGCTGACGCAATTGCGGTGGAAGTCTGTAAAAAAGTACGTCTATTTATTTTTTTGCTCATCGCACAGTCCTGGAATTGTCGGTTAATTGAAATCAGGGTTGCGCCAGTTTAACGATGGCGCAAGTTCTGCTTCTGAAACCGGTATGTAGGATACGTAATTGATGATATCTTTCAGGTTATCATCTGTGATTCGATCGACTGTTGCTTTCATCGCTGGATCGACAATCCTTAAACCCGTTTTGATATGCTCTATCTGACGCAGCATATACGGGTAATGCTGCCCATGGAGTTTTGGAATACGTTGGCTATCGTTGCCTTCTGCGCTGGCACCATGACAGACAGAGCAGTTCTGCTTATATAACTTTTCACCATTTTTATACTGGGGGGTAAACTTATCATCAGGGCCCTTTTGATGATGAGGATGCATGGGTAATTTGGAGATATAGGAAACCACATCTACCAGTGATTGATACCCTCCTATCGTTCTCTCCTGAACAAATGGGTACATTACTGGATTTTCTCTGCGTCCTTCACGGATGTCCAGCAGTTGCTTGAGTATAAAGTTCACATGCTGTCCCGCTATCTGTGGATAAGTGCCATCCTCACTACCCCAACCTTCGGGTAAATGGCAGGCGGCGCAGGTTTCATAAATAGCGCGACCATTTCTTAAATCAGGTTGAAAGGTCAGCGTTATAGATACGGATTCTTCTGCAGCAACCACATTCAGGTAGCCCAGCAAAAGGCCTAGTATTAAAACCAGTCGAGAAATTTTCATAGCCGTAACCTTATGACCCTGCAAATTATCACTATTATTCATGAATTCTAAAAATGAGATGCTGTATCCAAACATCTGTTCCCGTTATACAGAAAACTATCATCCATCTGTGATGGAAGATATAAGTTATAGTATCAGACTTTTGAGTTACATCTGCACTCGATCATGCCACTTCAATAAAATCCAAAGCAAGGGTGAATAAAAACAGGGTTATCCAGATTCCATTTTAAGCCAGCGCTTAAATATTCAGAGCTTTCTTAATAAAAACAGCCACCTGACAGCCGGTTTTCAGCTTCATTTAAGCTAGTGGTGTTAATTTTATTAGTCTGAATCAGGGGGCTATATTGTCTGTCGCCCCTGAATCCAGACCGAATAGATTGCTGTATGTGATAAGATTTTTTTCAACTGGCGCATCAAAAGATTATCTATACGGTGACTGAATATAACCCGATAACATTACCAAAAAGATGTAAATTCTACTTGCGCAATAACTACTCTCGCTTAAAGTAGACATGTTACATTTTGTGAAGGCTCCTCATTTGAAAATTCCATCGTATTCCTTATTGTTTGTAGTATTGTTAACTCTCCTCCTGGCCGCCTGCGATCAATTAACCGGGGCTGATAAGAAGCCTGCCGAGGAAAAGAGTGCTCGCGCTGAACGCCCCGCACATGCGGTAGAAACTATTGTGGTGTCAAGGCAGGCCATTGCGATCAAACGCACCTTAACGGGAACTCTTGAAGCCCCTCGAACGGTACACATCCACACTGAGCAATCTGGTCGAATCATCGACTTACCCTATTATGAAGGCGATAAGGTCAAGAAGGATTCTGTATTGGTCAGGCTGGATGACTCCCTGCTCAGAGCGAATCTGGCAAAAGCAACCGCTTCACGTAAGCAATCCGAACTGGATTTGAAACGCCTGAAACGCCTGGTTCCCAACAAACTCGCCAGTGAAGATGAACTCGCCCGAGCCAGTACCTCGCTGGAGCTTGCCAATGCCGAGGAATCATTACAGCGCACCCTGCTCTCTAGAACCATCATAAAAGCACCTTACGACAGCATTGTCAGTGAAAGGCTTAAGGAACCCAGCGATATTGTTGCGGTTAATGACCACATTTTGACGCTGTTTGACCCGAAATTAATGACCGCTGCCATTCAGGTGCCGGAGCAATTACATGGCCGGGTAGCCATTGGTGATTCAGTAAAGATGCGCATTGATAGCCTGGGCGATAGCAGTTTTGCAGCCAGGATTCTACGCATTCATCCCGTTGTTGATCCCAATACCCGTCAGGGAACGATTGAGGTTCGAGTTGATCCGGTACCCGCAGGTGCTCGTCCCGGGCAACTTTGTCGAGTTACGCTGGAAACGGCTGAAACCCCCAGGCGTCTGATTCCTTTAAATGCTCTGCAATTCGATGGCAAAGGCAGTTATGTTTATCGCGTGAGTGAAGACTCTAAAGCGCTACGCACAGCAGTGACTATCGGTTTACAAATTGGAGAATCGATAGAGATTATCGATGGTGTTAAGGATGGAGACGAGGTCGTCTCCAAAGGCTTTCTGGGGCTTAAATCGGGTAAAACGGTACGCATCATTAAACCTGCAGAAAAACAGTCAGTCAGCATGATCGTCTATCCAGTTAATCAGGGGTAAAACGCTATGCAACAACGTTTCCGCAGTGGAGGTCTGGCCGCCTGGTCGATCCGCCACCCCATAGGCGTCATTATGCTAGCCCTGGCTGTTGTTGTGTTGGGCCTGGGCTCATTGCAACGACTGGGCATCAACCTACTGCCTGATCTGATCTATCCTGAGGTAAGAGTTCGCGTTAATGATGCGGGGGTTCCCGCACGCATTATGGAAGATCGCATCACTCGACAGCTAGAAGAACAGCTCGCTATTACCGAAGGTTCTATCCAGGTACAGTCCAACTCTCGCGAAGGCCGTAGCTCGGTCGACTTAAGCTTTCCTTACGGCAGTGATATCGACCTCGCTTTCCGTGATGCCAGTGCCCGCCTCGATCGCGCCAAGCGTTTTCTCCCCGATAGTATCGATCCACCAACAATTTATAAACGTGACCCGTCCCAGATCCCGGTACTGGAGATGGTGGTGAGCTCTACCGACCGCGACCCCGTTGCACTGCGTAGCTGGGTTGATTACACCTTTGCCAAATGGTTTTTAAACGTACCCGGAGTTGCTGCTGCCGAGGTGGGTGGTGGCCTACAACGTGAGATACAGGTTGTAGTCGATCAGGAGCGTCTGAGCGCTTTCGGCTTTACGCTGGAAGATGTTTCCAACATGTTGAGTAATGAAAACCTGGATAGCCCAGGCGGTAATCTGCAGACAGCAAATAGAGAAATCAGCGCGCGCGCATCGGGTCGCTTTAGCAGTCTGGCTGAGATGGCGGCTTTGCCATTATGGAAAGACAGTCAAAGTGTTAGCGGACTACGGCTGGAAGATGTTGCACAGGTAATGGATATTCATACTGATGAAAAGTTACGTATACGCTTAAATGGTATCCCTGGTATCAAGCTCTCTATTCAGAAGCAACCCTCAGCCAATACCGTTGCTGTTGTTGACGAAGTCAGTGCAAGGCTCGACTGGTTACGTGAACAGGGCCTGATTCCAGACGATATACACATCGACCGTGTCGGTGATCAATCCACCTATGTACGCCATGCACTACGCAATGCCGCTATGGCAGCTATATCAGGTGCCCTGCTGGCTATGACCGTAGTGTATATATTCCTGGGAAATTTGCGCCGCACCCTGATTATCGGCACAGCAATCCCGCTCGCTACGCTGGTAACCTTTACGATTATGGATATGGGAGGCCTGACACTCAATATTATGACACTGGGCGGGTTGGCACTGGGTATAGGCATGCTGGTGGATAACACCATCGTTATGCTGGAGAATATCACGCGCCATCAACGCCTGGGTGAAAGCGATCTGGAAGCGCCCATCAATGCGGCCCGCGAGGTTAACAGCGCTGTCGTTGCATCGACCTCAACCAACCTGGCAGCGGTATTACCCTTTCTATTTATCGGTGGACTGGTCGGATTACTATTCCGCGAACTCATCATTACCATTTCCGCCGCTATCGTCGCATCGCTTATTGTTGCCCTGACACTGGTCCCGGCTCTGGGTGCCAGGGTGCATGACAAAGGACATAATGCTTTACAACGATTCATGCATATAAGTATGGGATTTTTGCAGACAGCATACTCCAGGCTGACTCGAAGCTTACTTAAACAGCCCTGGATTCCGCTAGTTATTTTAATTCCACTACTCATCTTATCGCTGCCAGTATTTGTGGAGGGTAAACAGATATTCCTGCCGTCTATGGATGAAGGAGAAATCTCGGTGCGATTAAACGGTGAACCCGGCATGCGACTGGATGAAACTGATAGCGCCATTATCCAGCTGGAAAACCTGTTTCTCGCACAACCCGATGTATTGACCGTATTTACCTCTGCCGGTGGCCGGGTATATGGACGATCTCAATATGAAGCAGCCAACTCTGGATCATTAGACTTACGACTGACTCCGCTTACTGAAAGAACTCGTAGCAGTGAACAATGGGTTAAGGATATGAAAAAAGAGATTGCAGCATTGAAACTGACCGGATTACAGATTCGTATGAGGGTGCGTGGAATCCGTGGGGTACGCATGAGCTCTGGCGATGATGATTTAAGTATTCGAGTACAGGGTCCTGATATAGACGTACTGGCCGCACTGGGTGAAGAAATCGTCAACCGCCTGCAAGGAACCGAAGGCTTGAGTAATCTCAGTCATAGCTATGAAGAGACACGCAATGAGGTTGCGATTAATATTGACCGTCAGCGTGCAGCAGATCTGGGCATACGAGTCGACGACATTGGACGCGCATTACGCATAGCTCTGGATGGACAGGTGGTCTCGGATTTCATTGATGGAGACCGCCAGTTTGATATACGCGTACGCCTGCCAAGAACCGGGTTTCGCTCACCGGATGACCTGGGAAATATCCTGGTCGGATTACATCAGGGGCAACCCGTGCGTTTACGCAGTGTTTCAGAGATCAAGTTCAACCCTGCCCCAGCCAGTATATTGCGTGACAATCAACGCCGCATCGTTGAAATCACTGCCACCTTATCTGCTAATACAGGCCCCGAACAGGCAATGGCCAGGGTTAACCAGAGACTGGCTGATATGCCTATGCCCGAAGGTTATACGCTGTACGATGGTGGTTCAGTTAAGACTTTGCAGGAAGGTCGTCAGCTAACCTTTATACTGCTAGGTTTGGCAGTTTTCATGGTTTTTGTTGTAATGGCGGTACAGTATGAATCACTGCGCAACCCGCTGGTTATTCTGTTCAGTATCCCTTTCACACTAATCGGTGTAGCTGCTGGCATCCACTGGCTGTCAATTCCGATATCCATGCCTATCTGGCTAGGTCTTATCATGCTCGCGGGTATAGTCGTCAATAATGCCATTGTATTGGTGGAACAGATTGAAATCGAATACGAGAAAGGACTGGATGTCATTGAAGCCATTGTTGAAGGTGCTCGATTGCGCCTGCGCCCTATTCTGATGACTTCGCTCACTACCGTGGCAGGCATGCTACCTTTGGCTGTAGGTTTTGGAGAAGGGTCTGAAATGCTGCAACCACTGGCGGTTGTCATCGTCTGGGGGCTTAGCTTCTCCATGCTGGTGAGCCTTATTCTGGTACCATCGGTTTATCGAATGATGCATTATCAATCCAGAAAGCCAGCACCAGTCCCATCTATGGAGCCTGCTAACACCTAATAAATAGCCACAGACGAGACCTATTTAGCAAAAATTTAAAATCTCAGCACTAAATTGACGAAAATTGCAAATTTTTTAAAGCAATTGTCATTTTAATATGTGATAATTCGCGCCCAATTTTTTTAGCCTTGAGGTAGATGTGAGTCAGATAGATATAGATATTCAGTTGAAGGTTTGGAAAGACCTCGCCCTAAGTAAACAGGTATTGATGGGAGCCGCTACTGATGCTCTTGGCTTAGATGCTGAATGTAGTTCCACTGAGTTAAAAGAAGCTCTGGAAAGTGCTATAAAGAAGGTGAAAGAAGCTGACGCCAACATCCTTGCAACTAACGAAAAAGCTGAAAAAGAAGTTTCGGAAATGAAAGCCCTGGTCGCCAGCAGCGAGCAGGCCCGCAAAGAAGCGGAAGAAAGAATCGCTGCCGCTGAAGAAGCGCGCGAAACCGCCGAACGTCAACTGGCCGCAGGCCGTGCTGAAAACAGTGAACATCTGAAAAAAGCTCGCGCCGAGGTTGCTGATAAGCAAAACAAGCTAAAGGCAATTTCAAAGGCACTGGCTGACACCCCTGAAAACGTGGTTAAAAAGCTTAAGACCCTGAAAAAGCAGAAAATGGACGAAGCCAAGCTTCGTACCCAGGCAGAAGCCAAGCTTAAAACTACCAGTAAGGAAAAAGCCAAGCTTGAAGCCGAACTGGAAGAGCAAAAGGCTTTCATCGAAAAAGCTAGCGCTGCCGCAGAACAGATCGAAACCTTACACAGCCTGTGTAAAGATCAGAACAAGAAGATAAAATCTCTTAGCGAAGAAAAAGACGATCTTTTTGAAATACCAAAGATTGATAAGGAATTGATTGAAGTACTCAAGAGCGTAAGCCCTGATAAATAAACAATCACCTACCTGAGCTAAAACAAAAAAAGGTCGCTAGTTTATCTAGCGACCTTTTTTGTGATGAATTCGACCTATTTTTTTATCCCTTCTATTGATAAGGTTATCTCAACTTTTTCAGAAGCGGGGCCCAGGTTTTTATCTATTCCAAAATCAGAACGATTGATTTCAGCGGTTCCGTAAAAGCCTGCGCGATATCCACCCCAGGGATCTTTACCTTCACCGATCTGCTCAAGCTTGATAGTCACTGGCTTTGTGACGCCATGCATGGTCAGATTGCCCACAAGAGTGCCACTATTCGCACCATTTGGCTTATATTGGGTACTGATAAATTTGATTTCTGGATATTTATCTACATTAAAAAAATCTGCACTACGCAAATGCTTGTTTCGTTCAGCATGGTTGGTATCCAGACTAGCGGCCTTTATGACCACTGAAGCCGTGGACTTAGCCGGTGCATTCCTGTCATAACTGAACTCACCTGAAAAATCCTTAAATCCGCCATATAACCAGCTATAGCCAAGATGCTGTGTTCTGAAATTGATGAAGGCGTGCATACCTTTGGTATCGATAGTGTAATCCGCCGCATTGGCCAACGGTGTTAAGGCGAGCATACAAGTGCCCAGTAGTAGTGATTGTAGTTTCTTCATTTTTAGTCTCCTTTAGTGGTGGTAGTAACCCCCAGCATGCGCTTGAGGGTAAAATCTTTGATAACGAAATGATGGTATAGAGCAGCTAATGCATGAATGGCCGCCAGAATGATAAAACCGCTAGCAATTATTTCATGAATTTCACCTGCCCAATCAGCCCTGTCCGAGTCTTCAGCAATCAGCGATGGCACATTAAACCAGTTGAATACATCAATCCCCTGCCCCTCTGCGGTAGAGATCATATAACCACTGATAAAAAGCATCATAACCAGCAGGTAAAACAGGCTATGAGTAAGTCTAGCGGCGAGTTCAGTTTTCATATCGGAGGATATGGGGGCGGGCCGGGTTTGAAATATATTCCAGAAAAACCGCAATAACATCATCATTACTAGCAAGATACCTATGCTTTTATGTATCTCAGGTGCACGGTGATACCACGCATCATAATAATCAAGATCGACCATATATTGCCCCAGTAAAAACAAGGCAATAAAAGCAATCGCCATAAGCCAGTGTAAAAGTATCGATAACCAGCCGTAGCGAGTCTTTGAATTCAAGATCATGATTTTTTTAACTTTTATTTTGTCGAGTTAGGTGTAGTCTTTTAATTAATACAAAAGTTTCATCTCGGAGTGATTTTATGGGTATTTTTTCTTATTTACTTATAATATCTAAATCAGGGCCTGTTAACAGGTTCTGATTGACAGGCCCTGGAGCAATATTTCACATACGTTTCACATCAGCTTGACATTATCTTCACTGCTATACCGGTATCATTTTATAACAGAAATACAGGGCTAACAGGAGGGAAAATAACCATGTCCATTGATCATGCATTGAATTACAAAACTATCACCGAATCAGTGATTCAACAGCTAGAACAGAATTGGTTGCTACTGCTGGAGAAACTGGTTTCAGACATTGTAAAGATATCAAACAAGCACCTGGACGTCGCATACACTAAAGTGACCGTCGATAAACCGCATGCTTTAGGATTCGCAGACTCAGTATCATTGACCCTTGAGCGCACAAAAAAGCTCAAGACCACATCAACTATCTAGAGAAAGCATCATGAGCCCTGAACCTGTATACCTGAAAAATCAGCAAGCTGCTTCAGAAAACAAGATAAGTGCCGAAGCCATCCTGGTGCGTGATGCCCTGATAGCCCGAGGCCTGGAAACCCCTATGCTTGAGAATGGATTAACTCCAGAGCAGAAATATAGCCGGGTAAAAGACCTTTTCACCGAGATAGTTACCACCCTGGGGCTGGACTTAAGCGATGACAGCCTGGCAGAGACTCCTCACCGCATCTCCAAGATGTATGTACACGAAATTTTCTCTGGACTTGATTACCACAAGTTCCCCAAGCTCAGTCTAATCGATAATAAGATGGGCGCGGATGAAATGATCAAGATCCGAGATATTGATATGACCAGCACCTGTGAGCATCACTTTGTTACCATTGATGGTAAAGCCAAGGTTGCCTACATACCCAAAAATCGCATTATCGGCCTGTCTAAAATCAATCGTGTTGTACGTTTCTTTGCACAACGACCACAGGTACAGGAACGCCTGACTCGGCAGATTCTAGTCGCAATGCAAACCCTGCTGGAAACCGATGATGTTGCTGTCAGCATTGACGCAGTGCATTTTTGTGTGAAATCCCGAGGGGTACAGGATACTAATTCGCAAACCAGTACCACAGCTTTGGGTGGATGCTTTCGTGAAAACATCCATACACGGGCTGAATTTCTCAATCCCTGATACGCTGTTAAAGAGATTAGGTCCTGTTAACAGGACCTGGTCAGACAGCTTGAATCTGTTATATTAAAACCTCGTAAATACACGGGTTTTAATCATGAATTATCAATATCTGGCTGAATTAAGTGCTTAATGTAAAAGCACTTTCAAAAGAGTATCACGCTGCCAACTTCAGCCAGTCGATTTTTGAAGACCTGAACCTGAGCATCAAACCCGGCGAGCTGGTGGCATTGATTGGTGCTAGCGGCAGTGGTAAAACCACCCTGTTAAACCTGTTAAGTGGCATCGATAACCCCGACAATGGCCAGGTATTTATTGATGACACTGATATCCACGCACTAAAAGAGCCTC
>JBNKPX010000035.1:0-31640 GCA_050295575.1 Gammaproteobacteria bacterium
AAAGGGGCGCCGCGGTGTGGGCAAAAATCTTCCAGAGCGGCTACCTTGTCATCGCCATCACGATAGAAAACGATTTGTTTACCGCAGATCTGCCGGCTTAATGGCTTTTCAATCAGTTCATCAGGGGTGCAGGCAACATACCAGGTATTTTTAGGAAACATCGTTAATATCCTCCAGCTTGTTAATAATTATTGGATCCAATAAAACCATAGCTTTAAATTTTAATCAAGTGGCTTGATATCATAATTTCATTACGGGGTTCAATTTTGTTTAGAATATTACGCTTTAAATGGCTTGTTATAACGTAATTGGCTAGTTATTATTACAATAAGTACTGGTATAGAGATTAATTTGCATCTTTTTAAATTGGATCCAATTGACAAGGCATTTAGAAGAAAATACAGAATAAGTGGCTGTTGCAAGGTTATGGTTACAATGAACAAAATAACGAATATGAGAAGAAACTATGGCTAAACAGGGACAAAGAGTCTTAAGTACATTACGACAGATGATTCTTTCAGGGGAGTTGACTGCCGGTGAGCGCCTGGCTGAAATTCCTACAGCAGAGAGCCTGGGCGTTTCTCGTATGCCGGTTCGTATTGCCTTCCGTACCCTGGAACAGGAAGGTCTGCTGACCAAACAGCCTCGTCGTGGTTATCGAGTGAGGGAGGTTACTCAGGATGAAATCACAGGTTCGATTGAGGTGAGGGGGGTACTGGAAGGCCTGGCTGCCTGTCAGGCTGCCCAGAAAGGCCTTTCTGAAGCCCAGCGTGAAGGCTTGCTAGAGTGCCTTGCTGAGGGGGATGGGCTTTTCGTCAAAGGTTTTGTCACCGAAGAGGATCTTGAGGCTTACCATGATCTGAATATGCGCTTTCACGCCATTATTATTGAAGCAAGTGCCAACACGGCGATTAGTACGGCTCTGGCGAGAGATGAGCATTTACCCTTTGTCTCGGCCTCAGCACTGGCTATAGACCGTAATAATATGGAGCTGGAGTATCGGCGTTTTAATTTTGCCCATATGCAACACCATGCAGCCTTCGATGCCATTGATCGTGGTCAGGGTGCCAGGGCCGAGGCCATTATGCGTGAGCATGCCAATGCCACACAAAACTATGCTGATTTGTTTACCTCTGCTACGGAAAATAAGCGGAAATTTCGCGTGATCGGGGTTCAGTAAGTGGAAGGATAAGCGGGTTACTGAGGGGAGTTCTCTTCCTGAATAAGAATTGCTTAGCGACACCCTGATTCGATTTTCTTCTCCCTAAAACCTTTTCAGGTGATTTTGACAGCATTGAGTGGTTCCGCTAAATGCGTCAATTTGTGGGGAGCTAGAGCTCTCAATAAGCGTCAAAATACTGTCACTATCCTGCTCTAGAGGGGTGATATGGTTTTATTTATTCCTCAATGCATTCTTTTGAACTATATAAGTAATTGAAATATATGGTAATTGCCTGGTTTAGCTTAGGCAATTTTTTTATGGCATTAACTTTGCTACAACAGAGATGGTTGAGATAGGAGAGCTGTAATGGCTGAAGAAGAACAAGTTCCAGAAGAAGAGACAACAACAAGTAGTAAAAAGAAGCTCATCATTATTATCGTTGCTGCGCTACTGCTGATAGGTATAGCCGTGGGCGTAGGTATGATGTTTTTGGGTGGCGGTGACGCTGAGACGGCCGTAGAAGATACTGCTCTGGATCAAGAGGATGCGGTTTATTTCAAATTAAAGCCATTCACGGTCAATCTTTCGGCAGACGATACTGTGAGCCTTTTACAGGTGCAAATTCAGGTGCTTACCTATGTCAGTGATGTGGCAGAACAGCTGGAAAAACATAGACCGCTAATCCGCAACAATCTGTCCATACTTTTTGCCCAGCAAAAATCGATTGATTTACGTACTCCAGAAGGTAAAGAGGCTTTGCAGAAAAAAGTACTGGATACTATTCAGGGAGTGATTAACAAATATGGAAAAGGTGGTGAAGTGGATAACGTGTTTTTCACCAGTTTTGTCATGCAATAATCTAACGGCTGAGAGCTAGCGTGAGTACAGACATATTAAGCCAGGATGAAGTCGATGCCCTGTTACACGGGGTAGACGATGGTGCGGTTGATACTTCCGTCGAAGATGATCTGGCGGATGGGGAAGCGCGCTCTTTTGATTTTAATAATCAGGAACGCATTATCCGGGGCCGCCTGCCAACCCTGGAAATGATCAACGAACGCTTTGCTCGTTATTTTCGAGTCAGCTTTTTTAATATGTTACGCAAGACACCTGAGATATCGATCAACGGTATCCAGATGATCAAGTTCTCTGAGTATATCCATACGCTGTTTGTACCTACCAGTCTAAGTCTGATCAAGATGCAACCCCTGAAGGGTACCGGTATGATCATGCTGGATCCCAAGCTGGTATTTATCATCGTGGATAATTTCTTTGGCGGCGATGGCAGTATTCACGCCAAGATAGAAGGCAGGGAATTCACCAGTACCGAATTACGGGTTATCGAAAAGGTTGTGCATATCTGTTTTACCGACCTGCAGAAGGCCTGGGAGCCTATTATGCCGGTTGATTTTGAATACCATAATCATGAGGTGAATCCTCATCTTGCGAATATCGTTAGTCCTACAGAAGTTATTGTTGTTTCCAGTTTTCACATTGAACTGGAAGGCGGTGGTGGTGATATCCATATTGTTTTTCCTTACTCCATGATCGAACCTATTCGCTCTGTACTGGATGCGGGTGTGCAATCAGATATGAGTGAAGTAGATGATCGCTGGTCGGTTTTACTAAAAGAAGAATTAATGCATGCAAAGGTTGAACTGACTGGAATATTTGCTGAAAAGGAACTCAAGGTGTCAGATCTTATCAATCTACAGGCTGGCGACATCATTCCAATTGATATGCCTGATCAGGTCGTGCTGATGGCTGATGATATGCCCGTTATGCGAGGTAAATATGGCGCGCACGATGGCAACGTAGCTGTTCGCCTGGAAAATGTGTATACCTTGTGTGACCCAGAAGACCCGGTGATAAAAAAATTGAATTCAAAAGATAATGGCAAGTTGGACCTTGTAGCGATTAACCAGAAAATAAATAAAGTGGCGAAGTGATAAAACACGAGCTGGAGAAACGAAATGAATGACGAAACCGAAGACGTAATTGACCAGGATGCAATGGCCGATGAATGGGCTGCAGCAATGGAAGAGCAAGCAGTTGCAGAAGAAGCTGTCTCGAAGGTTGAAACGCAACCCTTAGATCATGAAAACATTCAGCAGGGTGATGTTAATCTGGACGTGATTCTGGACATTCCTGTGACCATTTCAATGGAAATTGGACGCACTCGTATCAGCATCAGAAATCTGTTGCAGCTCAATCAGGGGTCGGTTATTGAACTGGACAGGCTTGCTGGTGAGCCTATGGATGTGCTGGTAAATGGTACGCTGGTGGCGCATGGTGAAGTAGTGGTGGTCAACGAAAAATTTGGTATTCGTTTAACCGATGTTATCAGCCCTGCAGAACGAATCAAGAATTTGAAGTAGTGATTAATACGATGAAATCAATATTCTACACAGTTCTTTTGATGCCTGCCCAGGTTATGGCACAAAAGGCGGTGGATAAGCCTGTCGCAGTTGATCCGGTTTCATCGTCTTACCTGATTAAATTAAGCTTTGGTTTACTGGTTGTTGTCGGTCTGGTTTTTTTTCTTGCCTGGCTGGTCAAGAAAATGCAACTGGTACAAGGTTCTAATCATGGCCTGATTAAAATTGTCAGTGCTATTTCAGTAGGTCAACGTGAACGTATTGCTCTGATACAGGTTGGTGAAGAACAGCTTCTGATTGGACTTACTCCAGGTAGAATCGATAAATTACATACGCTCAAAAAAGCGATTGAAACAGGTGATCAATCAACCCCTGTTAGCTCATCTTTCCAGCAAAAATTCCAGCAACTTTTAAATAAGGAAAAATCTGATGCGATTACTTAATCTCATTGGGATTTTATTGCTATTTATTGCCTTACCCGTAGAGGCACAGGTTAGCGGAATTCCTGCACTTAGTGTCACCGGTGGTGCAGCCGATGGTCAGACCTATAGCGTAACACTGGAAATTCTGGCACTGATGACAGTGCTAACCGTGTTGCCTGCAATTCTGTTGATGATGACTTCATTCACTCGTATTGTCATCGTTCTTGCCATACTTCGACAGGCAATGGGTACGGCATCGTCACCATCCAATCAGATTATTATTGGCCTGTCGCTTTTTCTTTCGCTATTTATTATGTCTCCGGTTTTGCAGCAGGTGAATGATCAGGCGCTGCAGCCTTATTTACAGGAAGAGGTATCGGCCATAGAAGCTATTAAGGTTGCTGTTGGGCCATTCAAAACCTTTATGCTGGCACAGACCCGCGAAACTGATATTCGTATGTTTGCAGATATTGCCGGTATCGAATCTATCTCTTCCCCCGAAGAAACTCCGCTCAGGTTACTGTTGCCTGCGTTTGTTACCAGCGAGCTTAAAACGGCTTTTCAAATTGGTTTTATGATTTTTATTCCCTTCGTCATTATCGATCTTGTAGTGGCCAGTGTTTTGATGTCGATGGGTATGATGATGTTATCTCCACTGATTATTTCTCTGCCTTTTAAGCTGATGTTGTTTGTGCTAGTCGATGGCTGGGCATTGATTATGGGTACCTTAGCATCGAGTTTTCTGGTGAATGGTTAAGGGGGCGTAATGAATGCTGATACCGTCATCGATCTTGGACAACAGGCCTTATATGTCATTGTAATGCTGGCTGCCCCCATGCTGCTGTCTGCACTGGCCATAGGTCTTCTGATCGGTATGTTTCAGGCGGCTACTCAAATTAATGAAATGACGCTCAGCTTTATTCCTAAATTATTGGTACTGGTGTTATCAATTATGGTTGCCGGTCCGTGGATGCTGGATACCTTACTAACCTTCACGCGCCGACTTTATCTAAGTATACCGAGCTTGTTAGGTTAGCTATGGACGTGGATGCAGCACAGGCTACCGCTTTTGTTGGGTCTCTACTCTGGCCTTTTATGCGTATTTCTGCCATGTTAATGGCTATGCCAGTGATAGGCACCCGTCTGGTCTCTGTGCGTGTTCGCGTTGTTCTTGCGGTCTTAATCAGCTTTCTGGTGTTGCCTCTGTTGCCCGAGATGCCCGCGGTAGAACCCCTTTCAGTAGCAGGTTTAACGGTCTCTATCCATCAGGTTCTGATAGGGCTGGCAATGGGTTTTATTCTGCAAACGGTACTGGGAGCCCTGACCATAGCGGGTGAAGCCATTGCTATGACGATGGGGCTTGGTTTTGCTTCCATGGTCGATCCTGCAAATGGTGTCAATGTACCGGTACTGTCACAGTTTTTCCTGATTATTGGTACCTTACTGTTTCTTTCTCTGGGTGGCCACCTGATGGTGATTCAGTTGGTGGTGAGCAGCTTCCAGTCTATTCCTGTAGGCCTTGAAGGCATAACACGCGATAGCTTTTGGGTGATCATCAGTTTTTCCAGTCAAATGTTTATCGCCGCCATCTGGATTGCATTACCTGCGTTAATATCAATTCTGGTCATCACGCTGGCTATGGGCATTATGACTCGTGCCGCACCTCAGTTGAATATATTTTCTGTTGGTTTCCCGGTCACTATGTTGATGGGTTTTATCATCATCATGTTTATGTTGCCGACTGTCCTGCCGCGGTTTAATCAGCTGTTGTTGATGGGCATGCAGGCTAGTCAAAAGATTGGGGGGTTGTGATGGCTGATAACGATACCAGTCAGGAAAAAACGGAACAGCCGACCCCCAAAAAACTACGCGAGGCTCGGGAAAAAGGCCAGATAGCCCGCTCAAAAGAACTCAACAGTATGAGCATTATGGTTGCGGGCGCGACGGGCCTGTTGATGATGGGGTCTTATATTATTGATGCCTTGTCTAATATGATGACCACAGGTTTTACCTTAAGTCGTAACGAGATACTGGATACATCATCTGTTTTCATTCGTTTCGAAAGTGCATTATTCGATGCACTTACTGGAATTTTACCTTTTTTGGTGTTGATGGTAGTAGTTGCCATTTCAACTCCGTTAATGCTGGGTGGCTGGGCTTTCAGCCTTGATCAAATTTCGTTTAAAGCGGAAAGAATTGATCCAGTCGCAGGGCTCAAGCGTATTTTTTCCGCCAAGGGTTTGATGGAACTGGTAAAAGCACTTGCTAAATTCCTGGTAGTGTCTTTTATTGCAGTAACCTTTATGTGGTCAAATTCAGATGAATTTCTGCATTTGGGGCTAGAACCATTTTTACCGGGCCTGACTCATGCAGCCTGGTTATTTGGCTATGCCTTTCTGGTGATGTCTCTGGCTCTTTTATTAATCGCTGCGATTGATGTGCCATTTCAGTTATGGGATCACAGCAATAAACTGAAAATGACCTTGCAGGAAGTACGCGATGAGATGAAAGAAACCGAAGGTCGCCCTGAGGTTAAATCTAAAATTCGTGGTTTACAGCAGGAGATGGCACAACGCCGAATGATGCAGGATGTGCCGACAGCTGATGTCATTATCACTAACCCAACCCATTATGCGGTAGCGCTCAAGTATGATCCTGAAAATATGGCGGTACCAATTGTGATTGCTATGGGTAAGGATTTGATTGCACTCAAAATAAGAGAGATAGGAAAGGCGCATGGTGTCGAGATTTTTGAAGCGCCTCCACTGGCACGTGCACTCTTTGCACATTCTAAACTGGGGCAGGAAATACCGGGACAACTGTATTATGCAGTAGCTCAGGTACTGGCCTTTATTTTCCAGTTACAAAATGCTCGCAAGCATGGACTGGATATTCCGGATCGCCCCGATCCCGTTGTACCAACCGATGAGCAGATATAATTATGGCTACGCTTGTTCAAAATATTAGAAGTTTTAACACGCAGGGTCTGGCAGCCCCGTTACTGGTAATCATGATGCTGGCGATGGTGGTTATTCCATTGCCGCCGATGGCTCTGGATATGCTGTTTACCTTCAATATTGCCTTTGCCCTGATCGTGGTACTGGTGTCGGTTTATGCAATGCGGCCACTCGATTTTACGGTGTTCCCAACCATTCTGCTGGTAGCAACCCTGTTACGACTGGCATTGAATATTGCATCTACCCGGGTGGTGTTACTGGAAGGTCATACGGGTACTGCGGCGGCAGGTAAGGTGATTGAAGCCTTTGGTGATTTTGTTATTGGTGGTAACTACGCCGTAGGTCTGGTGGTGTTCGGTATTCTGGTTATCATCAACTTTGTGGTGGTCACCAAGGGTGCCGGGCGCGTGTCTGAGGTCAGCGCCAGATTCACCCTGGATGCTATGCCCGGTAAACAGATGGCGATTGATGCTGACCTGAATGCGGGTTTGTGTACTCAGGAAGAAGCGCGAGTACGTCGTGCTGAAGTTGCTCAGGAAGCGGATTTTTATGGTTCTATGGACGGTGCCAGTAAATTTGTACGTGGAGATGCGGTGGCTGGTATTCTGATCCTGTTTATCAATATTATTGGTGGGCTGGCGATAGGTGTCCTGCAACACGATATGGCTGCCTCGGATGCCTTACGCAACTATACCCTGCTGACCATTGGTGATGGTCTGGTCGCACAAATTCCTTCTCTGGTACTTTCAACTGCAACGGCCATCATCGTCACCCGGGTATCTGCCTCCAGCGAAATGGGAGGACAGGTATTTGCTCAAATGTTCGAAGATCCTCGAGCATTGATTGTTACCGCTTCGATTCTAACCTTGATGGGCATTATTCCCGGCATGCCTAATTTTGCTTTTCTAACTCTGGCAGCCATCTCAGGTGGATTGGCTTATAGCATCAATAAAAAGAAGCAACATGTGGCTGAAGAAGTGGCAAAGGCACCAGAAGTTGTGGCTCCACCCGAACAGAAAGATCTTAGCTGGGATGATGTTAAAACCGTCGATATGATTGGTCTGGAGGTTGGTTATGGTCTGATTCCGCTGGTTGATGAACGCCAGGGTGGTGAGTTGATGACGCGTATTAAAGGGGTGCGTAAAAAGCTGTCTCAGGAGCTGGGCTTTCTGGTTCAGTCTGTGCACATACGCGATAATCTGGATTTACCCCCCAATGGTTACCGTCTGAGTATGCTCGGTGTGCCTATGGGTGAAGCTGAAGTGATGCCGGGTAAGGACCTGGCGATTAACCCTGGCACCGTGTATGGCGAGTTAAGTGGGGTAGCCACCAAGGATCCTGCATTTGGTCTGGATGCGGTGTGGATAGACCCTGCGCAACGCGATCATGCCCAGACTCTGGGTTATACTGTGGTTGATGTATCGACTGTAATAGCTACCCATCTAAGCCAGATGTTGCAGGAGAATGCGCATGAAATGATCGGACACGAAGAGGTGCAGGAACTGATGGAGGTACTTAAGCGTAATGCACCCAAGCTGGTGGAAAATCTTACCCCTAAACCATTGTCACTATCCGTCATTGTTCGCGTTCTACAGGCCTTGCTACAGGAACAGATTTCTATCAGAGATTTACGCACTATAGCCGAAACCTTGGCAGATTATGGTCAACACAGTCAAGATCCCGGCGTATTAACCGCTCAGGTACGTGTTGCATTGGGTCGCCAAATCATACAAAGCATCTATGGAATGGCTTCAGAGCTGACTGTGATGACCTTGCACCCATCTCTGGAACAGATTTTGCAACAATCTGCTCAGGGAGAAGGTGGCAAGGTGATGGCGTTTGAGCCGGGGCTTGCCCAGATGATGCATAACTCGCTCAAGGAAAGTACGCAAAACCAGCTAGCCAAGGGACAACCGGCGGTATTACTGGTATCACAGAATTTACGTGCTTTCCTGGCCCGCATGGTCCGACATGGTATCCAGGGGCTACATGTTTTGAGTTATGAAGAAATCCCGGAAGATAAACAGATTAAGGTAATAGCCAGCGTCGGTAATCCGGCGCCCGCTCAAGGCCAGTAAACAGGCTGGGTAACTTTATAAGACGGCGAGCACAACATGAAAATTGGGTGTAGTGATGAGAATTAAGCGTACATACGGAGCCACCATGCGCGAGGCGCTGGCACAGGTGAAGCTGGAACAGGGCCCAGATGCGGTAATTCTGGGGAATAAGAAGGTGCCCGGAGGCGTGGAAATATTATCAGCCATTGACTTTGATCATCGTCAGGTCGATGCCTATGCAGGCAATCCTTCTATACCTTTATCAGAAGCTGTCCCGCAAGCAGGCTGGCAGAGCCAGGCTGAGCAACAGCCTGTACAACAGGCGGTTCAACAATCGACTGCTCAGAGTGTACCTGTCTCTATGCCAGATTTTATCCTGGACCAGAATAGCGAGGGTCGCAAAGAACCCGTGCTGGGCATGCAGGCATCGGTCATCCCTATGCAGACTAGAGTTGCCCCCCCTGAACCACCCGTTAAGCCTCAAAAAAATGAGCAGCCTAAGCCTACAAAGCCGAGAAACACAAGACAGAGAACGAGTACGCCCAACTCTACTCCGAGGCCTGCAGCCGCGAGCAAAACATCACCTCAGAAAACACTTCCCGTTGAACAGGAGGTGATTGCTCGTGCTGCGCAGGCGGATAAGCTATTGCATAATCTACGCGATAAGGAATATAACCAGCGCCCACCGCAAGCGGAATCTAATCCAATGATTGATGAAGTTAAGGGTGAGTTGAAAAACCTGCGCGACCTGATGGCTAGTCAGTTAAATGTGCTCGAGTGGGACCGTTTCAATCAACGGCACCCTGTCCGATCTGTGTTACTCAACTTAATGAGCGAGCTTGGCCTGGGGGCGGATATCTGCGAAATGATTTTCGAAAAACTGGGGGTGCTTAATGATGATCCTCATAAGGTGTGGCAGAAAGCTCTGGGTATACTGGCAACCTCAATTCCTATCCAGCAAAACGATTTTCTGACTCAGGGTGGTCGAATCGCACTGGTTGGATCTACTGGCGTTGGTAAAACAACCACCATCGCCAAGCTGGCAGCGCGTTTTGCACATACTCATGGTAAACGTTCAGTGGCTCTCATCAGCACCGATAATTTTAGAGTAGGGGCTCAGGATCAATTACAGCATTTTGCACGCCTGCTGGAGGTCCCTTTGCTTACCGCGAATAACAGTGAAGAACTGACTGATAGCCTTAAAATGCTGGAAGATAAACATCTGGTATTGATTGATACTGCAGGAATGAGTCAGACTGATGTACGTCTGTCAGAACAGTTTCATAAGTTACAGCATGGCTCGCCTGAGATTGAGCCTTATCTGGTGTTATCAGCCAATACCCAGCTAGCGGCTTTGAATGAAACCGTGAAAAGCTTCTCCCGAGTCAAACTGGCTGGAACCATCGTTACCAAACTGGATGAGTCAGCCAGTCTGGGGGGGATTATGACGGCAGCTATACGTCATCAATTACCTGTATCCTATTGTGGAACTGGTCAAAGAGTCCCCGAGGATCTGCAAATGGCCAAGAACCATAGGCTGGTGAGCAAAGCGGTCTCACTGATGCAAAATTATACCGAGCAGGTGGATAAAGAAACGCTGGCATTCCGCTATAATCATCTGATTTCAACAAGTAAGGGTTGATCTATATGGATCAGGCTCAAGGTTTAAGACAGATGAAGAATCAAAAGCCGGTTCAGGTGATTGCCATAACCAGTGGTAAAGGCGGTGTGGGCAAGAGCAATGTATCCGTCAATCTGGGGGTTGCATTAGCGCAGGCGGGTCAGAAAGTGATGGTCATGGATGCTGATCTGGGGCTGGCCAATATCGATGTACTACTCGGTCTGACAACTGGCTATAATCTGTCGCATGTGATCAATGGTGAATGTACACTCGATGAAACCCTGATAGATGGCCCTGCAGGGATCAAGATTATTCCAGCTTCATCCGGTACACGAGAGATGGCGGATTTAAACTCGGTTCAAAATGCAGGCATCATCCGCGCCTTTTCAGATTTGACGGCCCCTGTTGATACGCTTTTGATTGATACTGCAGCCGGACTATCTGATTCGGTGGTGAGTTATGTTCGTGCCGCACGTGAAGTGGTGATAGTGGTATGCGACGAACCGGCTTCGATTACGGATGCCTACGCCATGATCAAGGTAATGAATCGTGATTTTCAGGTGCAAAGATTTCACGTTTTAGCCAATATGGCACGTAGCATTCAGCAGGGACGTGAGCTATATATGAAGTTAGCAAGAGTAGCCGACCAGTATCTTGACGTAACGCTCGATTTTATTGGATCGGTCCCTTATGACGACTATTTGAGAAAGGCGGTTCAAAAACAAAAGTGCGTAATAGAGATGTACCCCCGCAGTCCATCAGCGATGGCGTTCCGCAAGATTGCGCAGAAGACTCAGAGTTGGCCAGTTCCGAAGACGATGGAGGGGCATCTGGAGTTTTTCATCGAGAGGTTGATGGATTACAGCGGCAGCAGCGAGGTCATGGGGTAATGAATGGCCACGCTATGTATGCTGAGGTGGAGCGATATGGTGAAGACAATATCGTTGCGCGTCATGCTGCATTGGTGAAGCGTATCGCTTTCCATTTGATCAATCGTATGCCCGCTCATGTGATGGTGGATGATTTGATTCAGGCAGGCATGCTTGGCCTGCTGGAAGCTGCGAGTAATTTTGACTCCAGTCAGGGCGCCAGTTTTGAAACTTATGCGGGTATACGTATAAGAGGTTCTATGCTGGATGAAATCCGAAAGCTGGATTGGACACCACGCTCAGTGCATCGGAAATCTCGAGCAGTCACTGATGCAATCAGAAAAATTGAGCACCACAAGGGGAGTGATGCTACCGATCAGGAGATAGCCCGGGAGATGGGGATCAGTCTATCCGAATATCATCAGATATTGGTCGATACAAATAGTAGCAGGGTATTCAGTATCGATGCCCTACAGGAAGATAACGATTATCAGGTACCGGGGGCGAATCAAGATTCACCCTTTGAACACTTAAGTGATGACGAGTATCAAAAGTTATTAGCTGATAGTATTCGCAGTTTGCCGGAAAAGGAGCAGTTGGTGATGTCTCTTTACTACCACGATGAATTAAACTTTCGTGAAATCGGTCAGGTACTTGATGTCAGCGAATCGCGAGTTTGTCAGATTCATGGCCAGGCGATGCTACGAATTAGATCTAAAATGTCAGACTGGATATCAAGTCGCTGAGTCTCCATGTCCTGGTTGGGTTAATTGGATAGATATATTCTATAATAGCCCTGTGAAAATTGAATTTTATATTATGCTTAAATAGCCGATAGTTCTAAAAGAGAACGATTGGTTTATCAATGTATGCAATAGGTGGAGGTTGCATGGATAAAAATATGAAGATTCTGATTGTTGATGATTTTTCGACTATGCGTCGTATTATCAAGAATCTGTTACGTGATTTAGGCTTTAACGATACCACGGAAGCAGACGATGGTCAGACCGCTTTGCCTTTATTAAAATCTGGAAAATTCGATTTTCTGGTGACTGACTGGAATATGCCTGGTATGGATGGCCTGACACTGTTAAAAACCGTGCGTGCTGATGAAAACCTGAAAGATATGCCAGTGTTAATGGTTACTGCAGAAGCTAAACGTGAACAGATTGTGGTTGCCGCTCAGGCAGGGGTGAATGGCTATATTGTTAAGCCCTTTACCGCAGTAACGCTTAAAGAGAAGATTGAAAAAATCTTTGAGAGGTTAGAAGGATGAGTACAGATGAAAATCCGAACTACCTGACTGATGAATATTTAAATCGACTTAATGAGCTGGGAGAGGCATTGAACCAGTCAGATAATGACTCTGCCAATCGCTTAATAGGTGAGTTGACCACCATACGTGAATCGTCGCTGTTTCAGGAGCTGGGTAAAATCACCCGCGAAATACATAATTCGATAAACTCATTTAGCGATGATCAACGCGTCGTTGAGCTTACCGAAGAAGAGATACCCGATGCCAAGGAAAGGCTTAATTTTATTGTGACCAAAACAGAAGAAGCTGCGCATAAAACCATGACAGGGGCTGAAGCGGCAATGGATGTGATCGATGAGTTTGCTCAAAAGGCAGGAACCATCCAGCAACGTTGGCAGCAGTTTCGTACGCGTGAGCTATCTAAAACTGAGTTTTTAGCGCTAAGTGACGACATCGATACATTCTTATCTTCTATTCAACCTGAAAGCGATAAAGTTCGTTCCAAAATGACCGATATAATGATGGCGCAGGATTATCAGGATTTGACTGGCCAGATGATCAAGCAAGTGATTAGCATGGTGCAGGAAGTAGAAGAAAAACTGGTAAGACTGGTTGCAATTTCAGGCGCCAAACTTAGTAAAAGTGCCGAAAAGCAAGCCGATGGTACCATGGCGCATGGACCTCAGTTACCCAATGCAGATAAGGCCGAGGTTGCTACCAATCAAGATGAAGTAGACGATTTATTGGCTAGTTTGGGTTTTTAGTGATTTTCAGGTGACAATCACCTGATATTTTTATTATTGAACAGGTAAACCAATGGCTATTGATTTGGAAGACGAAATCTTACAGGACTTTCTGGTGGAAGCTGGAGAGATTCTTGATGGGTTAAATGAACAATTAGTCGACCTCGAACAAACTCCGGACGATTCCGACCTGTTGAACTCCATTTTCCGAGGATTTCACACCATCAAAGGCGGTGGTAGTTTTCTCTCTCTGACCAATCTGGTCGAAGTCTGTCATAAATCCGAAGATGTATTTAACCTGTTACGTAACCATGAAATCACCCTGAATGCTGACATGATGGATGCTTTTCTGCGTGTGCTGGATGAAGCCAATAGCATGTTCGAAGAAATCAGGTCTGGAGAAGATCCCTCTCCAGCCGATCCTGACTTATTGCGTGAACTGGTGACGATGCAAACACCTGGAGCAGCAGTTGAAGAGCCGTCAGTCGAGCCAGAGCCTGAAATAGTCGAAGATACTCCTGAGACGGCACAGGAAGAGGCTGAAAGCGAGTTCCAGCCAGATGTTGAGGCCGTTACTAATGAGTTTGTATCCGGTAAAGATGAAATAACAGACGAAGAATTTGAAAACCTGTTAGATGCCTTACATGGTTCAGGATCAGCCCCAAAAGCGGTGGAAGTAGCGCCAGCTGCAACTGAAGAAAAAGCAGCTGGTGATGAAATTACCGATGATGAATTCGAAGCTCTGTTAGATGAGTTACATGGTAAAGGGTCGAGCCCAACAGCGAAAAGTTCAGAAAAACCCTCAAAAGCAAAAACTGTCAAAAAGACTCAAGACTCGGATTCAGATAAAATTTCAGATGACGAGTTTGAATCTTTGCTGGATGAAATGCACGGCAAAGGGAAAGGCCCAACAACCGCTGCAACTACCCCAGCTAAAACAGCGGCGAGTAAACCTGCCGCGAGTAAATCCGCTGCCGACTCGAAACCGGCAGTTGCCAGTAAGTCTGCAACAGCAGATAAACCAGTCGCAAAGAAAGAAAGTGCTATACCCAAAGGTGAGACTACTGTCCGTGTTGATACCGCAAGGCTGGATGATATTATGAATCTGGTCGGTGAACTGGTGTTGACCCGCAATAGATTGAATACCTTGCGCCAAACCTTTGAAGATGAGCGAGTTCATAAGGCAATATCCAGCCTTGATGTGGTCACCGCTGATTTACAGACGGCTGTAATGAAAACCCGTATGCAACCGGTAAAAAAAGTTTTTGGCCGTTTCCCGCGAGTGGTGAGGGATCTGGCGCGAACAATGAAAAAAGAAGTCTCACTGGAACTGGAAGGAGAAGAAACCGACCTGGATAAAAACCTGGTCGAAGCGCTTGCTGACCCGTTGGTGCATCTGGTGCGTAACTCAGTAGATCATGGCGTTGAAATGCCTGATATCAGGGAAAAAGCAGGTAAACCTCGGCAGGGTGTCGTCGTTCTATCTGCTCAGCAGGAAGGGGATCATATTCTTCTTTCCATCAAAGATGATGGCGCTGGCATGGATCCTGAAATATTGCGTAACAAAGTCGTAGAGAAAGGCTTGATGGATGCTGAGGCTGCTGCGCGACTGGATAACAAAGGCTGTTTTGATCTAATTTTTATGCCGGGTTTATCTACCAAGGAACAAATTTCTGACGTGTCTGGAAGAGGCGTTGGAATGGATGTGGTGAAGACCAAGATTTCTCAGCTTAACGGTAGCATTGATATTGAGTCTGAACTGGGCATAGGCACTGAGCTACGTATCAAGGTACCGTTAACACTGGCTATCCTGCCAACGCTGATGGTGCAGTTAGGCAGTAGAAAGTTTGCGCTTCCATTATCGATAGTGAATGAGATTTTTGAATTTAGCTCAAAGAAAGTAAGTATTGTGGATGGTAGAGAGGTCGTTCTAAACCGTGGCAAGGCTCCACCTATGTTTTATCTTCGCAAATGGCTACTTCATGGTCAGGAACAAGATGAAGTATTTAGTGGTGATCCACATGTGATTATGGTTCAGGTAGGTAGTGAATCGGTGGGTTTTGTGGTTGATCAGGTGATAGGCCAGGAAGAGGTTGTGATCAAGCCGCTGGGTAAAATGTTACAGGGATTGCCCGGCATGGCAGGTTCCACAATCACTGGCGACGGAAACATTGCTATTATTCTGGATGTGCCCGGACTACTTAAGGCCTATACTTAAGATATATACATTAAGGTAACTCAGATTGATTAGAAGCTCTGAATAATTCATTTATGAATTCTCAGAGCGAGAAAAACGAAAAATGTGATTTTCTTTTTTCTCTCAAAATCAATGACTTACAGTCATTGATTTTGGCGGCACATTCCTGTGCCGCAGGAACTCCTGAAATAATCAGAGGTTCCTTAACTGATGTACAACGAATTTTATTTTGAATATGAAAACCTGGGCAAGTATCAATCAAAAAGGCGGCGTAGGGAAGACGACTTCAGTCGTCAGCCTGGCGGGCCATTTGGCGAATACTGGCCAACGCATACTGTTAGTTGATCTTGATCCACATGGCTCCTTAACCAGTTATATGGGGTATAACCCTGACGAGATTGATTCCGGGGTCTATTCCTTATTTGCCAATCCTACCACCAGTGCGGCCGAAATAGCGCGTATGCTATTGCCTACAAAAATAAAGAATACCTATCTTTTTGCAGCATCCACCGCATTAGCCACGCTTGATCGACAGATAGGATCCAATCAGGGGGAGGGAAAGGGTCTTGTGGTGGCTAGAGCTATTCAGGCGGTAGCGGATAAATTTGCCTACGGCCTGATAGATTGCCCACCCATGCTGGGTATTTTAATGATTAACGCCCTGGCTGCCAGTGACCAGATTCTAATTCCAGCTCAGACCGATTATCTGTCTTTAAGAGGATTAGAACGAATGATGCATACACTGGAGATGGTAGAAAAATCATTGCACAAGAAGACGCCATTTATGATTATTCCTACTATGTATGATCAGCGTACCAAAGCTTCGGTAGATGCATTGCAGCAAATGAAAGAAACCTACCGTTTTAATGTCTGGGGATCGGTTATTCCGATTGATACCCGTTTTAGAGATGCAAGCAAACTGGGTTTACCTTTGCCAACCATGGCACCTTATTCGCGTGGTTCTCTTTCCTATAAAAAACTGCTGAACTTCCTGTTAGGAATTCAAGAACGCCATGATGAAGAAAAAAGACAACAATCTGCTTAAACCTGAGCAGGCAGTAGAGAGTTATCTAGATAGTCTATTGCAGGAAATACCCAGTGACCAGGCTGAACTGAGGCCGCTACCGGTTAAGGATAATGTCGTTTTACTTGCAGACCTTGATATTCAGCAAGAAGAGACCATTGACCCTGTTAATGAAATCGCTGAACCTGTTCCCCCTGTTATTGATTTGCCAGCAGAATCTACTGAGATTGAGGTGTCACAACAGGAGCTGCTTAAAGAGCGCAAGCATGATTTTAGCTACCCCATTCAGTGTCTGATGTTTCATGTGGCTAACACCCAGCTCTCGATACCACTCATCGAGTTGGGCAGTGTATTACCCTGGGTTAAGAATATGACTCAGATGCCAAGTTCCAAATTTTGGTCACTAGGCGTGTTAAAATATCGAGAGCGTAATATTCGAGTAGTGGACACAGCCGGTTTACTCAGCATCAGAAAATCGGATACTAATGACTCTACACCGAAGCATATACTGGTGTTTGGCGATGGGGACTGGGCATTAAGCTGTGACTCTCTTGGCAAGGTGGTGAATGTAGAGTCAGATGATATTCAATGGAATGGGCCGAAAATTTCTGGTTTAAGCATGGGTACCATCAAAGGATCTCTGGCTCAGTTGCTCGATCCCATGAAAATAATGAAACATCTGGAAAGTATGACAGCAGCTAGTTGAAGCTTTTTTTCAATTTTCTGTTATACATAAAACATAAGGAAATCGGTTAGCCTGTTTTTCAGGTGAGCTGTATTTTTCATTGATTACTTAATTTTTTGTTCGTGTTGCCGCAAACATGGGCATAACGATTTTATTTTGGAGGTTACTCATGTCCGATACTCAGAACGATTCTACTTCATTACAGTGTGTTACGTTTACACTGGAAGACGAGACTTATGGAATGAATGTTATGCAAGTGCAGGAAGTTTTGCGCGAAGTTGAAGTTGCCCCTGTTCCTGGCGCGCCAGATTATGTTCTGGGAATCATTAATCTTAGGGGAAATGTAGTATCGGTGATAGATGCACGTACTCGCTTTGGTTTGCAACCTAAGGAAAGCGATGAAATGTCACGCATTATTGTAATAGAGGCCCAGCAGCAAATTTTGGGTATTCTGGTCGATAGTGTGGCCGAGGTTGTTGATATCGAGCGTGATGAAATCGATACAGCGCCTAATGTTGGCAATGCAGAAACATCAAAGTATATCGATGGTGTTGTAAGTAGAGGTGACAAGTTGTTGATACTGGTTGATCTAAACAAGCTATTGTCTCAAACTGAAATGGGTCAGATTACGGGTTTTTAACCATGGGTGATTAATGCCTGATCAAAATATTAAACCCTTATACCCAGTTGCACCTGCCGGCAGTGTTCTGAAAAAGAAGAAATCACCGGATAAAAAGGCACCTGAGTCAGTCAGGGACAACGATAGAAATCCGAAACGGAAAAAAAAAGGCATCATTGATACCTATGTTTGAAGTCATATTCTTACACGGCCTATAGTTTATCCATGAAATCCTTATGCTTGCCGGATAGTCGGTAGGCAAAACTCAGGACTTCCGCGACCACTAGATATAGAGATTGCGGAATATGATCTCCCAGATCTAGCTGTTCTAGCAAAGCAGATAACTCCTTATCCTCATACACCGGAATTTTCTCTGCTTCAGCAATGCGGAGAATTTCATCGGCAATATCATGATGGCCTTTCGCTGTCACCAATGGCGCCTGTTCACCATCATATTCCAGGGCAAGGGCAAATTTGGGTGACTGATTCCTTTTCTTATCGTTCATGCTTTCAGATCCAGCAGGTTATCGTGTGTGGTGTAGTGGTCTTTATCATTGGGTTGTGGGGCAGGGCCGTTAAAACAATCAAATAAACCAAGTTCAAACCCAGCTTTTTGTAACTGTGTTTTGAATTGATTCATATTGCTATCAATCAGGTTTTTGGTAGCAGCTTGATGGGCCCAGAAATTGGCTGAGATTTTACTGTCCTGCAGCAGGATGCGGGTAGTGATCATACCGAGTAAACCAAATTCAAATGACAGCTCTATCTCCCAACATTGGACCGCTTCATCGCTATGGCTTTTTTTCTTTTGTTTGATTTTCAACTGCAGGTTCTGGCTTTCCTGATCTACCTGTATGGGAATATTCAGAAAAAGGTTCAGTGGTTGCTGTTGCTCCAGCTGTAAACGGGTTGAGCTTTGTTGAGTGAGTAGCTGATTCAGGGTCTGTTCGGTCTGTTGTAACAATTCAAGACGCAAAGTATTGGATAACTCGATTACCGGTCCATCATGATGTTGTTTGCTTGATACCTGCGGCGCAGCTTGCGGGAAAATTTCACGGATTAAGTGACGGAAACTTTCTGGTGATTGTTTTAGTGCGAGCGATAAATACTGTAGCTGTTGGCCAAGGTTATTCATATTACCCGGCATTTCAGCCTTGATTAATGCGAGATAACTGAATATCTGCTGTAGTGTCTCGGGTTTGATATTTTCTGCAGAGGCCAATGGCCTGGCCAGATTGGTTAAAATATCGTTTAAAAGTTTTGCTCGGCCAGGGTTTACAGCCTGATCTGACGGTGACTGTTTCCCAGAGGCTCCCTGTAGAGCTTCAAAGCCCTGTCTGCCCTGTTGTGCCAGTTCGGCGGTCTTGGCATTGGCTCTATCGATTAGAGCGGCGCTTTTTGCTCCAACAAGTTCGCTAGCTACTTTTTGTAGGGAGCTCAAATTATATTGTTGACCCTGCTGTAGTCCACGGGGGATTAAGCTGGAAAGTGCAGCCTTTAAAATAGACTGTGGCTGTATACGAAGCAACTGCAGTTGCTCTTTGCCTGCGTCTTTCAGAAGAAGGGTTTCACCAATTTGCAGGCTATCCTGGCGATTAATCTGGATAACCTGGTTGTTGATCCTTAATGACGTCAGGTTATTACCTTGCGCAACAACTTTCGCTGTCAGCACGGTGTTATTTAGGTTTTGAGCAACAGCTTTGAATTGTGCTTTGGATAGAGTAAGTAGCCTGGACGTGTGCTGCTCAATCTTTAGTGTAGGCAGAGGTTTTAAAGAAGTTAATCTGGCCAGTATTTCATCACCTGTTTTTAACTGGTCAGGTGCTTTCCCGGTGATTTTGCCGAATGCGGTGTCCAGTAATACCTGATTTCCCGTTTGCTTAACGACCACTGCTCTAAACAGGCCTGCCTGTTGCAGACTCTGCAGAATATCCTGCACCTTAGCATTGCGAACATCCAGCTGAACGCTGGGTAAAGTAGAGTTTATGGGTTGCATATGGGCAAAATATATCCGTGCTGGGTAATTCACTGCCACCTGTTTAAGATTATTCAAGTATAAATCATTAATCTCATCAGGCGTTGTTTTGCTGGTTGTTGTCTCTCAGTCTATAAATTGACGCCTCTATCGTGTATCGGCTGAAAAGGCTAAAAATAACCCTGCTAGCCCCCTTATTTTTATCGAATAATCCAATTCTTGTGTCAAATATATGGCGATATTATTTTTCAGTGAATTTTTGTGATTCTAAGTTATTGAAAAATAAATAAATTAATACATGGCATGATACTCGCATAATGAATGCTGAATTAAACCAAAAGAAAAGAAGTAACTATGCCTCAGATTACATCTTTACCAGGAGAAAACAATTCTCCATTACAGGTGATCGCCCTAGATTCGCGTAAATCAGAGCAGGTGGTTAGTGACAAGCAGTACTTAAAGATTCTGCAAATGTCCGATCTACTGTCGAGGACGCTCAATCTGGAAGAGTTGCTGAAGATTTTTTCCAGTGAAATTGCTGCACTCATTCCACATTCAAGTTACCGCTACTCTTCTGATTATATGGAAAGGCCTGTGAGAAACGGAAAGGTGGGTCAGCATAGTTTGAATTACCATTTAACCATTCAGCAAATGGATCTTGGAGAGCTGACGCTTTATCGTACAACTCCTTTTAGCAGTAACGAAGTCTGTCAGTTTGAAGATTTGTTATGCTCACTGGTGTATCCATTAAAAAATGCACTGCTTTATCATGTTGCTGTCGTTTCGGCATATAAAGATCCTTTGACGAATATCAATAATCGGGCGGCAATGGATAAGATGTTGCCGCGTGAAATTCGTCTGGCTAAACGTCATGATCATCGTCTCGCATTACTGATAATGGATCTGGATGGGTTTAAGTCAGTCAATGATAATCTAGGGCATGATATTGGTGACCGTTTACTGGTTAGGGTCGCTAAGTCTATCCAGGATGTTCTCAGGGATACAGATATGCTCTACCGCTATGGTGGTGATGAATTCGTAGCAGCGCTGCCATATACCGATGTACAGGGGGCAATTGATGTTGCCAACAGAATACTCAAAGCCATTCAAAATCTTGAACAGGGTGATTTTGAGGAAACTATCCAGGTCGGTCTGAGTATAGGGTTATCCATGTTACACTCGGGCGATGACTTTGAACGTCTGTTTAAACGAGTGGACCAGGCGTTATATAAAGCCAAGAAAGATGGCAAGCATCGCGTTGTAATCGGCTAAAAAGCTATGAAACCTCTGATTATTTCAGGGGTTTGAGAGAAAAGCGAAAATCGCTTTTTTGTTTGTCTCGTTCTGAGAATTCATGGATGAATTATTCATAGCTCCCTATATTAAATTACAGGAGTTATAAAAGGCTTCAATATTGGCTGTTGATGATTCAGCATCAATGAGACAAATGGTTTCTTTCACCCTGGAGACTGCTGGTTATGATGTGACAGGAGCAGGAGATGTCCTGATTGCCTTGAATAAGGCGTAGACACGATCTTTTGATCTGGTGATAAGGGACGTAAATATGCCCAATATGGACGGCATTAGACTCATCGCTGAATTAGTGTTAACAGTCCTCAGGGTTACTCACTATGTTGAAGTCAAATGATAAAGCCGCAAACCCGTTATAGATCCACCTTCTGCCAGCACAGTTTCGTGATGAAATTGCTCAACTCAAACAGGAATGGGACGAACCGCTTTATAAAGCCGTGAATCAAAGTTCAATGGATCAGGGCGATATTGAGTTGTTTTGAGGGTTGTATGCTGCAATTTTCTCAGCATCCTGCTAATACTTATGCGCTGTGATTTATTGCAGCATAAAGCTAACTAAATATAGCCTAACGATTAAAGGATGTGGCAGAATACGAAAGCCGCTAATTTTCTGTTCAAAAAATCTAACTAGCTGCTATGCTCATTAACATACAGATGTTAGGGCAAAAACCCAGTAAATCTATTCAAAAATTATACAGGATCTATTTTATGTCTATTAACAGTACAGTGTCTGGTGACGGCAAGGTTATTACCATTGCGGTGTCAGGGAAATTTGACTTCCAGCTCTACGATGAATTTAGAACCTCTTACGTCGATACGCAAGGTACAGGTGTTGATTATATCGTAGACCTTTCAGGAACGGATTATCTCGATAGTTCAGCGCTTGGCATGCTTTTGCTATTACGTGAACATGCAGGTGGTGAAGGCTCAAAAATTAAGATATCCAGTGCTTCTCCTGATGTAAAAAAGGTTCTGGATGTTGCAAATTTTGGGAAGTTATTCGAAATTAATTAACCAAGAGATGACTCATGACTGATTACTCAGAAAAGAGAGACTTTCAGAGAATGGCATTAGACTGTTCTCTGGAATACACTACCGCTGACGACGGCAAAACCTATCAGGGGAAAGTCCAGAACCTGAGTGCGAAAGGGATACTCTTTCAAGGTGATAAGGAAATAGCTCTGGGTGTTCAGATCAGGATTACTGTATCTCCAGTGCACGATATAACCCCACCCATGGTAGCGGATGTTAGTGTGACACGTTGCGATAAGCACGATGATGGGATTTATCATGTGGCTGGAGAAATTCTTCAGATACTATGAGGGAGTTCGTTCTCTGGAATAGGTTCTGACCACATAATCATCCACCAGACGTATAAACTCTTCAGCAATATGATCACCTTTTAGGGTCACGGTTTTTTCACCGTCTTCATAAACCGGGGCCACGGGTAGTTCTCCATTGCCAGGCAGGCTGATTCCAATATTCGCATGTTTGCTTTCGCCAGGACCATTCACCACACAGCCCATAACTGCAACATTCATTTTTTCCACACCCGGATATTCTCCTCTCCATTTCTGCATGGATTGATCTAGTTGAGCTTGTATTTTTTGCGCTAAAACCTGAAACAGATTGCTGCTGGTCCGGCCACATCCGGGGCAGGCGACAACTGTAGGCGTGAAAGATCGTATATTCATCGATTGCAGGATGTGCTGCGCTACCTTTACCTCTCTGGTGCGACTATCACCGGGTTCGGGGGTGAGAGAGATTCTAATGGTGTCACCAATACCTTCGTCCAGGAGAATAGCTAGCGCAGCGGTTGATGCGACAACCCCTTTATCACCCATGCCCGCTTCGGTCAGTCCCAGATGCAAAGCGTAGCTGGAGCGAGTTGCCAGTTCACGGTAAACCGCAACCAGGTCATGCACATGGCTCATCTTACAGCTGATGATGATCTTATCAGCGGCAAGGCCAATATCCTCAGCGAGATGGGCACTGCTGAGAGCGGATTCAATGACCGCTCTACGGTTTATTTGATTGAGTGATTGAGGGTGTTCTGAGTGGGCATTCTGATCCAGTAATTGAGCCAGAATCTGCTGATCCAGACTGCCCCAGTTGACGCCTATTCTGACAGGCTTTTCGTATCGACAGGCTTGCTCGACCATACTCTGAAATTGGATATCGCGTTTCTTTCCTCGGCCTACATTACCGGGGTTTATTCGATATTTTGCCAGGGCTTGTGCGCACTCAGGGTATTTTTCTAATAGTTTGTGGCCGTTGAAATGGAAGTCACCCACTATCGGTACCTGATACCCCGACTGAATCAATGAGTCAACTATAGGGCCTACAGCGCTGGCTGCTGCTTCATTATTTACTGTGATACGAACCAGCTCAGAGCCTGCATCCTTAAGTTGTTTAATCTGCTCAACAGTTGCAGAGATCTCAGCTGTATCGGTATTGGTCATGGATTGCACAATAACGGGGTTGTTACCTCCGATTTGTACTCCGCCGACCACAACGGTATGACGTTTGGGTAAAGCGTTTTTATTCACAATAGACTGCATCAATAGTAGAAAGGGGGCATTATATCTATTTTTAGCTAAAGGATATGCCTGCAAAGACAATATTTCTCCGTTAGAGTTTCAGGAGCAAAAAATCTTAAAATGTACCCGCAAATAGTTGACATAGCAGTCCACTTCGAGCTGCCGCGCCCTGTATAATATTCCACAGAGAATTGTATACTATGCCTCCAGGCAAGGTTAGCTGTAGATATTTTCGTCAAACACCCCCTATAATTCAGTACACAAGTATTTTTTAGCAATTTAAAACAATAGATGTTTGATTCAATAAAAGTGATCGCCTTCGATCTGGATGACACCCTGTGGCCCTGCATGCCGACGATAGAGCGAGCAGAAGCGGCCACCTATCAATGGCTGCAGCAAAGTTACCCGCGTGTCAGCGATGCTTTAGATGAACGTGGACTGGTGGAATTTCGTAAGGCGGTTATGCGTAGTGATGAAATTTATCGTATTGATCTATCGTTAATGCGGCGTGAGATGCTAACCCAGCTGGCCAGTGAATTTGATTATGATGCTGGACCTATGGTTGAGCAGGGTTTTGATCTATTTTATCGTCTAAGACATGATGTCAGTTTTTATGCGGATGTGTTTCCGGTGCTCGACCAGCTGAAACCACTGTATAAACTGGGATCGATCAGTAATGGTAACGCGAGTGCCGGTCTTACCCCTTTAAATGACTATTTTGATTATTATCTGAATGCCTCGGATGTGATGGCACGTAAACCGGATACCCGTATCTTCAGGCATTTCTGTGATCAACTGGAAATTGCTCCCGAACAATGCCTGTATGTCGGTGATGATCCGGTTTATGACGTAGTAGGGGCACGTGAATCGGGCATGCAGGCCGTTTGGGTGAACCGGGATAGCCTTGACTGGCCGGAAGAGTTAGAGCCTGCACAGGCCGAGATCAGCGATCTATACCAGTTACTCGATCTGGTTGAGATTTGATCAATCCCCCATCTCAAGAAATTTTTTCACCACTTTATCAGCCAGTATGGGTTGAGCTATCGCGGTAGGGTGGATGCCATCTGACTGCATATATTCCGCTTTGCTAGCAGCGACACCTTCCAGAAATCGTGCCAGATAGCTGATTTTTTGCTCAGCAGCAAGTTGTTGATAGATCCGTTGAAATCGCTGGTTATAGACAGGTCCGAGGTTGGGAGGGAGCCTGACACCAATCATCAGCACCTTAATATTCTGCCCTAAGGCAAGTTTTATCATCTGGCGTAGATAGTTCTGTGTACGCCCGAATGGAAATCCTCTTAATCCATCGTTTCCACCAAGCTCAATAATCAGGTGACTGGGCTGATGTTGTTTTAATAAAGCAGGCAGCCGTTCCTGCCCGCCCTGAGTTGTTTCCCCACTGATACTTGCATTGATGACAGTAATATTTAACCCTTGCTGGCGCAACTTCTGCTCAAATAACACCGGCCAGCTTTGTTCAATTGCAATATTATGAGCAGCACTTAAACTGTCGCCCAGAATCAGGATCTTCCCCTTAGTTGGTTGAACCGCAGCCAGGCTTGAAGTCGACATCAGGTAACACCATATAGTGACCACTATGGAAAAAAAACTAGAAGAATGCATCATTGTCTCGAATCTTAGTAAAAAGGTAAAAGCACCCGAAGGTGACCTGACCATATTGCAGGACATTAATCTGAATGTGAAGTCTGGAGAAGCTATAGTCATTACCGGCGAGAGCGGTTCAGGCAAAACTACCTTACTGGGGCTGATGGCTGGACTGGATAGCCCTGATCAGGGAGAGGTCACCCTATTGGGTGAAGCCCTGTCCACTAAAAACGAGGAGCAGCGTGCGCGTATACGCAACGGGCGTGTTGGTTTTGTGTTTCAGTCTTTTCATCTGGTCACAGGTGCAACTGCACTGCAAAATGTCATGTTACCGCTGGAACTCTCAGGTCATATGAAAGCCCGGCAGCATGCTAAAGAAGTGCTTTGCGAGGTGGGACTGGAACATCGTATGAATACTCCAGTCGAACGTTTATCTGGTGGAGAGCAGCAGCGAGTTGCCATCGCCAGGGCCTATGCGGTACAGCCCGATATCCTTTTTGCAGATGAACCTACGGGAAATCTGGATGCCCATACAGGTGCACAGATCATCGATTTATTATTTAACTTACGAGACCAGCAGGGCAGTAGTCTGGTACTGGTAACACATGAGCATCGGCTTTCTGAACGCGGAGATAGAGAAATCAAAATGGCTAAGGGCAGTATTCTTGCCTGAGGTCTGATAATACTAATGCGAAATCTATTGCCTCAAATACATTCCTGGTGGTTGCTGTGCCTGGCCGCAGTCATCACTATGACCATAGTCGCAGCCAGCCAGTTATTTACCGACCGTATTGGTCAGTTACTGGATCAGCAGGCCAGTGAGCTATTGGCAGCTGATATGCTGATCTCTTCAAGCGAAAAACTCCCCGAATCTTTCACACTACTGGTTGCACAATATGAGCTATCAAGCGCGCAAACAGTAGAGCTACGTAGTGCAATATTTATTGGCGATACCCCTCAACTGGTAGAGGTAAAGGCCGTCTCCAGTGGATATCCTCTGCGCGGTTCGCTGGAACTGAAACGAGATTTTTTAAAGGAACCCAGAATAACTCGATCTGCTCCAGAGCGCGGTGAAATCTGGATAGATAACAAGCTCAAGAGTGAATTGAATAAATCGATAGCTCTGGGTCAGAGCAGTTTAATGGCCAACTGGCTGGTGAGTTATGAACCCGACAGGGGGGGCAGCCTGTTTAATCTGGCACCGCGCATAATGATGAACCTGCAGGACCTTGCTGATACGGGCCTGCTGACCGAGGGAAGTCGCGCAAAGTATAAGTTGCTGGTTGCTGGTGCACCGAAGTCTTTACAGGCCTTCAAGAAGGCAGTTGAAAGCAGGCTGGAAGATGGTCAAAAGCTTCAGTCGCTGGATAATGCACGACCTGAAATGCGAAATGCATTGCAACGCACCAAAAAGTTTTTTTCAATGTCGATCACTATGACACTGGTGATTGCTATGGTAGCCATCGCGATTACTGCACGTTATGCCGCCTCACAGGAGTCAACCAAGGTATCAGTGATGCGAACCTTTGGGATTTCGAGCCGAAGACTGATTTATTATTACGCCTGGCAGATAGGTAAAATCTGGCTGCTGGCCACTCCGATTGGCTTGCTGCTGGGTCAAATGGCGCAGTATCCACTGCAATGGGCACTGGGTTTCTGGTTTTCCAGCAGCTTACCCGACCCTAGCTGGCAGCCTTTTGCGCTATCGGGATTAGTGGGTCTGGTGAGCTTGCTTGGATTTAGTTTACCGCCTTTATTGAATGTGGTTGATACTCCTCCTATGCAGGTACTGCGTCAGCTCACACTTAGAATCCGTAGCTCCAGGTCTCTGCTATTCTCATCTATTAGTCTGTTTACACTCTATCTGGTGCTGCTGCTCATAGTGCCCGACTTTAAGATGGCTACTCTGCTGTATTTTCTGATTATTGTTATCGGCCTGTTTATACCTGCGGTGCTGCGTTTATTTCTCTATCTCTATGCAAAAACTGGACAGCAGCGCTTCTGGCTGAAGGGCTATGCGTTGACTCGTTTGCTTAGCTATAACCGCAATGCATTATTTGTCATGTCAGGATTCAGTCTAACTCTTTTGTCGGTATTACTGATTTCATTAGTTAAAGACCAGCTGATTCATGAGTGGGAAACCCAGTTACCGGAAGATAAACCAAACTATTTTTTGATCAATATTCCTACTGCTGACGTGGATGACTTAACACAGTTTTTGCAGGAAAACGGGATATCTAGCTCAGGCGCCTATGCGCTGGTTCGTGCGCGCCTGAAATCTATCAATGAACAGGATATTAAGCAGATAAAGTTTAACAGTGAAAGAGGGCAACATCTTTCTAATCATGTGTTTAATATCAGCTATAGTGAGAGTTTACCTCCCGATAATCAGGTCGTCGAAGGTGACTGGTTAGGGCAAAAGCCAGATGGGAAAGAGTTTTCGGTGGAACAGGGTATGGCTGAGAGTCTGGGCTTAAAGCTTGGCGATACATTGACATTCTCTGTCGCCGGAGAAGTATTTACAGGGCAGATTAGTAATATCCGTTCGGTTGTGTGGGAAAATTTCAGGCCCAATTTTTTCATTATCGGCACTCATAAAGTGCTGGCGGATAAACCTCAAACCTGGTTGATGAGTGCTTTGATAAAATCAGATCAGAAAACCTATTTGAAGACGCTGGTGCAAAGATTTCCCAGTGTCACGCTGCTGGATATAAGTGAAGTTATGCAACGGGTTAAAGGCATCATCGATCGAGCCAGTCTGGCATTACAGTTCTTTTTTATGTTTGCTATCCTCGCAGCTGTAATCGTTTTACTTTCTGCGTTAAATACAGCCAATACAGACCGCCAGATGGAAATCGCTCTATTGCAGTCTCTGGGGGCAACAAAGCGCGATAAACTATTTTCTCAGGTGTTTGAGTTTGTATTGATGGGTATAGCCGTTGGTTTTTTTGCGGCACTTTTTGCAACATTGACAGGGTATTTGTTAGGCGCTTATTTCTTTGATTTGAGTTTTGTTTTCAAACCCGAGATATGGCTGTATAGCATTTCATTAGCAGTGGCTTCGATTACATTATTGGGAACACTGTTTATTTATCGTTCATTCAATGTCAGTCCTATGACTCTGTTAAGAAGTTAATTAGAAAATATGTCAGAAAAAGATTTTGAATTCTATCGCCAGACCATTTCCAGAAAAATGCAGTGGGATGATGATCTGCAACAGGCATTAGAGCTTGCCTTTAACGCCGAGTCCGTTGATAAATGCAGACCGCGCGCGCTGGATGCCATAGAGCGTCTGATGGAGTTTGAAGTAGATAAAGATACGGTACTGGCTACGCTGGTAACGGACAGGGGGTTGCAAAAAAGTTTTACAGAGCAGGATATTAAATCTCGTTTTGGTGAAAAGGTTGCATCGCTGGCACACGGAATTCACGTCATTAATGATATGAAGGAGTGTAGCGAACTCAGCTTCAATACCCCTGAACAGGCCGAAAAATTGCGCCGCCTGTTGATGGCGATCGTCAAAGACGTACGCGTTATGCTGGTTAAGTTATGCTATCGCGTTAGCCGTATGCATTTGCTGAAGCATTGCAGCTATGAACAACGCCAGTGTATAGCCCGTGAAACACTGGATATTTATGCGCCACTGGCCAATCGTCTAGGCATAGGTAAAATAAAATGGGAAATGGAAGACCTTGCTTTCAGAGCTCTGGAACCTTTAACATTTAAGCGCATAGCCACTTTACTGGAAGAGCGTCGTGCTGACAGGGAACAGTTTATCCAGCAATTTACCGAAAAGCTCAAACAACAGATTTCCAGTCAGGGCATCCAGGGTGAAGTCACTGGCCGGGTGAAGCATATAGTCAGTATCTGGCGCAAGATGCAGCGCAAACAGCTGGAGTTTCATCAATTATTTGATGTGCGTGCGGTTAGAGTATTAGTAGATAGCGTAGCCGATTGTTATGCTGTACTCGGTATCGTGCATACCGGCTGGCATTCTATCCCCGATGAGTTTGATGACTATATCGCTAACCCTAAAGATAATGGCTATCAATCGCTGCATACTGCGGTAATCACCGAGGATGGCAAGGTGGTTGAGGTACAGATTCGGACCCATGAAATGCACTCCAAATCAGAGTTTGGTGTGGCTTCGCACTGGCGATACAAGGAAGGTGTTGGGCTGGATGTTCGAATGGAAAAAAGTATCGCGGTGATGCGCGAACTGCTGGAAGGGTCGGATGAAACTGCTACAGATCTGTTGTCAGGACTATCTACCGAATTGTCTACCGATAGAGTGTATGTGTTTACACCCAAGGGAAATGTAATTGATCTACCCTATGGTGCGACACCGCTGGATTTTGCTTACTCGGTACATTCTTCGGTTGGACACAGGTGTCGCGGTGCCAAGGTTAATGGTCGTATAGTGAATTTAACCTATACCCTGCAAACCGGAGAACAGGTTGAAATCCTGACCGCAAAGGAAGGCAGCCCCAGTCGTGACTGGATGAATAAAAACAGTGGATTTTTGAAATCCTCCAGTAATCGGGCCAAAGTCCGGAACTGGTTTAATCATCTGGATTTTGAACAGAATGTGATGGATGGTCATGCGCTTTATGAACGAGAGTTGAGCAAGTATAACTTTCAGAATGCAGACCTGAGCCAAATTATCACCCATTTTAAGCGCCAGGAAGAAGAACAGTTCTTTGCAGATATTGGGCGGGGGATTATAACGCCTGCGCAGATAATCGGCTATCTACAGCATCTTGAAAGCAGTAAGGATGAGGACCCTTTTAAAAAGGTTAAGAGAGCAGAAGGTTCCACAAAATATCAGAAGGATGATATTGTCATTCAGGGCGTTGGAAACCTGCTGACACAATTTGCAAAGTGCTGTAAACCTTTGCCGGGTGATGATGTGATCGGTTTTATTACCCTTGGGTCTGGCGTTACTATTCATAAGCGAGAATGCAATAATATGCTTTCATTGCCCGATGATAAAAAGGCACGCTTAATCGAAGTTGAATGGGGAGCAGGGAAGGGGTCTTCTTTTCCCGCTGAAATTTCGCTTATGGCTTATGATCGTACTGGCTTACTACGCGATATCAGTAGCGTGCTGGCGAATGAAAAAATTAATCTTATTGATATTCGTTCGAGTACAGATCAGGCTGAACAGACGGTACATTCCAAACTAAATATCGAAGTAGCCAGTGTTGATCAGTTGATTCTGGTAATTGACAAGTTGTCACAGATTAGCAATGTACATACTGTTAAGCGTATTAATTGATTGTGTGGTTTCTATGTAGTTGCTCATATTTGATCTGATTGAGTCAAAAGGAGAGCAAATTTTGTCTGACAGCTTTTATCTCTCTAATGTTGATAAAGCCGACGTTCGCGTTGAGCGGTGCAATAGACTGGTTGGTGCCCGGAGCGGTCATTGATTGTTTTACCTATGATTGAGGATATAATGCAACATAAGTCAATATTCGTGCGAGTTACATAATCAGGCTGTTGAACAAAATGAAAATGGAATTAACGAAAAGGTTGCATCTATTAAAAATGAGAATGAATCAATCCCTGCAATCCAGAAAAAATTGCCATTGCCCTATTATTGGAGCTGATGAGAAGGGCAAGCCTTATTTGGTCGGCACAGGTGTTGTTTTAGATTTTGATTCACTGCTGTCCCGTTAACTTTCATAATAAAGCCATCTGATTAATGTTGGGTAGTTTATCGTCAATGGGATCTCCTCGAAGCAACGTCATCAGGTCTCTTTTTTCGAACAAATTGAGCTGAAGTATTCGTAGCACTTGCAGCATGCTTTTGTTCAGACTCGATTGCAGCTTAATAAATGCCAGTATTAAATAAACACACATGGCAACCCATATCTGTGTCAGTACGGCGTTCTTACTTGTACCAATGAATGACTTTATTTTCAGATTCTGTTTAATCCATTTAAAGAATAACTCGACCTGCCATCTGGCTTTATAAACATCCGCAATCGTTTTAGCCGACAACTTGAAATTATTAGTTAAGAAAATGTAACGCTTGCCAGTAACGGCATCTTTATAGCTAATACGCCGAAGGCGAGTAGGACACTTCTTTGAGGTTTGCGCACCCGTAAACTCGATTGTTTGATCACAACTCAAGCCTTTGCTTTTCAAAACGCTTCGTCGACTCACAACTCGATATTTGGCATTCGTCTTTAGTCGGGTAACAAAAAATATTCCT
>JBNKPX010000036.1:0-26282 GCA_050295575.1 Gammaproteobacteria bacterium
ACACGGTTGCACCACCTATCAGGGGTATTTATTTAGTAAACCCGTTACCCTGCCTGAGTTTGAAGAGTTGCTAGGGCACATCAGGGCTGAAGCAACTCTCTAATACTGTATCAACTGGCAGCTTTCGCCATAGCTGCGCGGGCCTTGTGTAGCTTTTTATAGCTCTCAATAAGCCGAAGATGTTTGTCCAGGCCTTCCAGCTTCATACTGGTTGGGGTTAGCCCAAAGAATTTAACCTGACCATTCACCGAGCCGACAACATTGGCCATGGCTTCTTCACCAAACATGCGCTGCAGGTTGCTAATGAAATCCTCAAGCTGCAGTTCTTCATCCAGCGTGATCTCAAGTACCGTGTGCACTGCCTGATAGAATAATCCGCGTTCGACGGTGTTGTCATTGTATTGCAGGAATTCTGCTACCAGATCAAGGGCTTCCTCAAGTTCACTCAAAGCCAGGTTGATCAGGATTTTCAGTTCCAGGATAGTCAGTTGTCCCCACACTGTATTCTCATCAAACTCGATACCAATAAGGGTTCGAATATCGGTGTAGTTATCCAGCTGGCTTTCTTCCAGACGCGCTAACAAACTGGACAGGGAATCATCGCTCAAGGTATGTAGATTCAGGATGTCTGCGCGGAAATGCAGTGCTTTATTCGTATTGTCCCAGATCAGATCCTCTACCGGATAGATTTCAGAATAGTCAGGAACAAGAATACGACAGGCTGCGGCACCTGAGTTGTCAAACACGGCAACATACGCTTCTTTACCCAGATTCTCCAGAATTGAGAACAGGTATTCACTCTCCTGTTGGTTAGTCCCTGAGAAATCCCATTCACAGAATTCATAATCCTGTTTAGCACTAAAGAAACGCCAGGAAATGACACCTGTTGAATCAATAAAATGCTCTACAAAATTCTCGGGTTCAGACACGGCCAGGCTATTAAAGGTAGGTCGGGGTACATCATTCAAACCTTCAAAACTACGCCCCTGCAACAGCTCGGTTAAGCTGCGTTCCAGCGCAACCTCAAAACTGGGGTGTGCGCCGAATGAGGCAAACACACCGCCGGTTCTGGGGTTCATCAGCGTTACGCACATGACGGGAAATTGACCACCCAATGATGCATCCTTGATTAATACCGGGAAGCCCTGTGCCTCTAGCGCCTGTATGCCCTGCATAATATCCGGGTATTTTTCCAGCACCTGCTGCGGTACATCGGGCAGGATGATTTCTTCTTGTATGATCTGTCTCTTTACCGCGCGCTCGAAGATCTCTGACAGGCATTGAACCTCAGCCTCATACAGATTGTTGCCGGCACTCATGCCATTGCTTAAAAAAAGATTCTCAATCAAATTCGATGGGAAATATACAGTTTCACCATCGGAATGACGTCGGTAGGGAATGCAACAAATCCCTCGCTCAACCAGCCCTGAATTCGTATCAATTAAATGCGAGCCACGCAGTTCACCCTCGGGATTAAAAATATCCAGGCAGTAGTCATCCAGGATACCCTGTGGAAGCTCGTCATTGGCTTCCAGGGCAAACCATTTTTCATTCGGATAATGCACAAAATCACTATGCGCGATTTCATCACCAAAATATTGGTCGTTGTAAAAGAAATTGCAATTAAGGCGTTCGATAAATTCACCCAGCGCGGAGCAAAGTGCACTTTCCTTAGTAGCACCCTTGCCATTGGTAAAGCACATCGGCGACGCCGCATCACGGATATGTAGTGACCACACATGGGGTACGATATTGCGCCAGGAGGAGATTTCAATCTTCATCCCCAGCCCGGCCAGAATACCCGTCATATTTGCGATAGTGTCTTCAAGGGGCAAATCCTTGCCTGGAATCAATGTGCTGGATACAGTATCGGGTCGTGCCATCAGCATGGCCTGAGCATCCTGTTCCAGATTATCCACCAGCTCGGTGGTAAACTCGGGGCCTTGCTGAACCACCTTCTTAACGGTACAGCGATCAATTGAGCGCAAGATACCCTGACGGTGTTTTTCCGAAATACTCTCAGGAAGTTCAACTTTAATCTGGAAGATCTGCTTATAACGATTCTCGGGGTCAACAATATTGTTTTGAGACAGACGGATATCGTCGGTTGGGATATCACGAGACAGGCAATACACCCGTACGAAGTAGGCCGCGCAAAGCGCCGAGGACGCCAGGAAGTAATCAAACGGACCTGGTGCAGAGCCATCGCCCTTATAACGGATGGGTTGATCACTAATCACAGTAAAGTCATCAAACCTGGCTTCAAGTCTGAGATTGTCGAGGAAATTGACGTTGATTTCCATTAGCTGGGTTCCGCAGTTGTAGTTGCTATCTGTAGCAAAAGATTGTTAATTGGCTGGTTGATGAAATGGAAGTCGTTATCCATTTTCTTAAGATCTCTATTATGTCAGATTTGAAGTGTTTATGATTTATTAAAGTTTGATGGAGACATGTGTATTCAATAAAAAGTGAGGAAACTTAAGTGATGAGTTTGCTTAGATGCAGGATAAATTGTACTTTTGGCCCAGGAAAATAAGGCCTTACAGGGTATTTCCCTGTTTGCCGGGTTTTCGCCTTGTTTGATGTTTCAACACCTGATTTTTCTCATAGAAGCCCTGATCTTACTTACAGTTATGCTTAAATTAAGGGGGCAGAGCATAGGGGCGGGCCGCATGTCAGATAAATTATATCTACTGCTTTGATTTAATTTTCTTTATCTTTCATCCGTAGCTTAAATGCTGCGAACTCAGACCTGGATGAACTAACGGGATCTCTCCCTTGTTCTTTACACCACGTCAGTAGATCGTTAATTTTTATCGAAACCTTGACGATATTCTGACCGGCTGCGCGTAATTCAGAGAATGCTGAATTGGCTTGTTTGCGCCACTCCTCATAGCTGTCATCAGTACCTTCAGGGTCTAACTCCTTTAAAAGCTGCCATTGCTCGGCATCAAACCAGCACATTCCCAGCTTCATTTTTTCATCTTGATTCATATAAAGTCTCCAGGCAGGTGTAGCGGATTCATGTAAACCTCACAGTAGCATTCAAAGGCCGTTGGTATCTGAATATATATTGCCAGGCCGATCTTTTTCATTAAAAAAGGCGATGCACATTTTTTAATTATCTTAAAATTTCCAGCAGCAGTATAGTGTCTTATAAGCTATTGACCAAATGGTGAGAAAGTATGGGGCAGGGGTAGCGTCTACTATTAATCAAAGGCAGCAATGGCTGTCTGGTTTCGCCCCTGTTCCTTGCACAGGTAAAGTGCCTCATCTGCTTTTTCTATCCACTTTTCATGATTCGGCAGGGATTCATTAAATTCGCATATCCCTATACTGACCGTAATCTTGATGCGCAGCGCTTCATGTTGTATTTCCATTTTTTCAATATTCTGACGTAACCTTTCAGCAAATATTTTTGCATTATCTGCTGATGTATTAGGCAGGTAAATCACGAACTCTTCACCACCATAACGTCCGGCTACATCGGTTTTACGAATCATATCACTGACCATTTTCGCTGTTTTTCGTATCACATCATCCCCTGCCTGATGTCCATAGTTATCATTCACCTTTTTAAAATGATCGATATCAAACATGATGGCTGAGGAAGCTGTTTTATAGCGTTTACAACGTTCAAATTCATGCTGAAAACTTTCTTCCCAGAATCCTCGATTATTCAGTCCTGTTAATCGATCTATGCGGCTGATTTGTTCCAGTTCATTATTCAGGCGTTGCATCTCTTTTTGACTGGTGGCTTCGTCAGTCACATCGTATATCAACAGGCACACATGGTTGATTTCACCATCCGCAGATACCAGTGGGATCATGGTGGTATTCTGGTACATAAACTCTTCGGTACCGGTAATTGGGCGATAATTCTTGAACTTGAACAGGTAGGGGCGTTGCTCCCAGGTTGAAAAAGCTCGGCATTGTAAGGTAAACACGGAATTAATTTTATGCATGAACCAGGCTTCGGGTAATTCTGGAAACAGGCCAAAGATATTATTATATTTTGCTTCACTCTCAAGAATACCGCTGTGGTCTTCCATAAAACGATTCCACATCTGGATCTTGTGTGATGCATCTAATACCACCAGGCCAACATCGACGTTGGTTAACATATCCATCATCCAGTGGAGTTCCCTGATCTCTGTACTAGCGTTTGTATTGATACTCATGATGCGTAATAGGATACTCTGCTGTTTAGCTCATTGATCGAGTCTTCTGTAAACAGTAATAATAAATCACAATTCACATCATATCCTTCGATCCTGTAATCAATTTCAATCGATAAGGTCTGCTTCCATTTAACACACTCAGGTCTCAGGAGGTCTGCAATATGACCATCCTGTAAAATTTTGGGGTGTCCCTGGCTAAAGTTGATATCCAGTTGTTCTGCAAACGCTTTCAGGAAGGTGCCGATCAGGATACTGGCAATATCCATCATTAATTCAGCTTCAGCATTGGCATCTATCTCACCTTCGAACTTGAGTAATTTGGCAATGTCACTAAAACTGGAATTATTAAATATCAATAGTGCTTCACCAGCGATACTTTTACCAATAAAGCCCTGAAAAACTGAAAGCATTTGTTGATCACCTACAATGGACTGCAGTGCCATTTGCAGTTCACTAAGCTCTATCGTCTTCACTGAAGGTACCGGCAACACGATAAATGCATCCATATGACGTGCCAGCAGGTCAGCAGCCTTACCCATCGCGATGTTGGAAATCTCCTGATACACATTTTGCAGGGGGATTTGGGTTGTTTCGATAGTTTCCAGCAATTGGTTAGAAGAGCCTTCGAGTAGCTCATTCATGAGGCCGAATCGTTGCAGAATCTCCGTGATTTCTTCCGCGCTGCAGGGTTTTTTGATAAATGCAATCGCACCCTGAGACATCACACGCTCTCTTGCTGCGGGCTGTATATCTCCAGACACAACAATAACAACAGAATTCAGTTGTTCTTTAAATATATGATCGAGAACTTCGAAGCCATCCATCTCCGGCATGGTTAAATCAAGAAATAGCACCTCAGCCTGGTTCTGGCGTACGGCTTGCAAGCCTTCAATCCCATTACCGGCGAATGTCACATCAATATCCCAATGCTCGGGCAAAGCACGTGCTATTTGTTTTCGAGCGAATGAGGAATCATCACAGATGGTTACGGGAATTGTCATAAATAATGCATTAACTTTATGGATTTTTATGCATAGCCTTTCAGCTAAGAATGTTTCAATGATCTACTAATTTTAGCAGTATTCCAGTTTTGTTACCGAGTATTAGGGTAAAAATATGTTTTCGAAATTTATTCGACAAAGTGTATTGGATCCAGTTGAATTATGTCAAAGCATGAAATTCAGAGGCGGCTGAGTCGATGACTCAGGTTCTATAATACTTTTGCTACGGCCAGCTAGTCCCTCTGGATCTGATACTGATAGTGTGTATTTCTGTCAGGCGGTGCTGCTCGCTCAGTGCCCTTGCTTCAATACCTGCTGATACGTAAAGCCCCGCAAAGCTATGATTTCTACGTCCCTGTCTGTACAGGAAACTCATTTCACAAGGAAAAATGGGGGTTCTCCTTTATAATTCTGTTTCATTAACAGGTTCATCATATTCAACTTCGATTCACATAGATTGCTTTTGCAACCACACTGGAATGGTAAATGAACATTTTTCGAAATATTCTGATAATACTGCTTGCATTAGTTCTCCCGGCGTTGCTACTAAGTTATCAACAGGGAGGTGTTTCAAATTTTGGCAAGAAAGCTAAGCTGTCTGAGCAAGCGTTAGCCAATGAGCGACAGCAATATTTCAAACAGGTCGAAGCAGGGTTAAAAGATTACCACGAAACCTACCAACAAGAATTTAAAGCTTATAGCGAGAAGATTGTCAGTCAATGGGGTGAGTTCAAGGATTCTGGACCTTCGGTGTGGGTAAGTTATGCGGACTCGGAGCAGGTACGCCGTTCTGTTGATTTCAATAACGGGGAGGTACAGGTCGATATGCTTGTCGATAAGGGTACGAAAATCAAGCAGGTGAAACAAGAGCTGGATAAAGCGGTATTCCGTTTGATGAACACTACCCAGAAACAGGCATATCAATCCGATGTTGTGGCCAATCGCGTCGAGCAGAAGCTATCGCGCTATGGAGATCTTGTAGAGCGAGCTGAATTGACTGATCAACGACTATTTTCCATGGATGATATGGTGTCCATACAGATCAATCATGATGGTTTTTTTAAGGTTTCCAACCATGACAAAAATGTCGCTATTACCGATGTGCTCACATCGGCAAAAAAAGGAAAGGATATTATTCGAGTAAGCTTCAAGGTCTCTCATTCGATTCATGAAAAGGCAATGAAATATGCAGCCACGGTTACAGAGGCTGCCAAAAATGAAGAAATTAATGATGAACTGATTTATGCCATCATGGAAACTGAAAGCAGTTTCAACCCGTTGGCAAAATCACCTATACCGGCTTATGGTTTAATGCAGATCGTACCCTACACGGCGGGTAAGGATGCGACCAACTACCTGTATGGCAAGCCTAAAATCCTGGCACCATCCTATCTATTCAAACCTGAAAACAACATTGCCATAGGTGCTGCTTATTTACATGTTTTGCATTACAAATATTTACGTAGAGTAACAGATGAAGCGAGTCGCATATACTGTGCGATAGCGGCATACAATACTGGCGCGTCAAATGTTGCAAAAGCGTTTATTGATCAGGCCAGTTTTAACCGAGCGGTGCCCGAAATCAACAAGCTGAGCGCAGAACAGGTTTATTCTAAATTGAGAAAATATCTTCCACGAAAAGAGACGCGGGAATACGTGGAAAAAGTATCCCGGCGTATGGAGAAGTATCTATAATGTGGGGAGTAAGATTTGGCTAAATAGTACGTGGATATTTATTTATGGGAAAAAGCAAAAGGCCATAATTCCTTTATAAATTGGAATAGGATTAATGCTATTCCCTTATTTATCTCAAATGTATTCATCCTTGTTATTATAGGGGCTGTTTTTGTCATCCTGACTTTTTAAAAAAAGTAATACTATCTAATCGAGCGAAAATGTCCGCTCCTATTGACGATCAACTTTCTAAACAACAGGGTTGATTGAGTGCTAGAATGATTTCGAATTCATCCTATGTACCTCGGACTCCTCTAACTTTTTACCTGACTGCATCGAGTCTGGCTCCTTTTGAATTTATGCTTAATTGTGATATAAATAATTATCTTATAATTTGTGAAGTTTATGCAAAAGTTAACCATTAGTACCGTATTACTCAGTCAGGTGTTTTGCGTTGCCTTTGCTGCTGATTTATCGATCAATAAAATTACCGCTTTGAATGCCCCCGCCTGGCTACAACAGGGAGGACAAAAAACCGAACTGAACAGTAATCAGGAATTAAAACCAGGCGATCAAATAGCTACCGGTATAAGCGGGCAGGTCGAGATACAAATAGGATCAGCTGCCTCTTTATTACTTTATTCTGATTCTCAAATGAGCATACAATCTGATGAAATAGGCAAATCAACGACACAAGGTCATACAGTGATGCTAGCTATCGATCAGGGAAAAAGCTGTATCCATTCAGATCATTCGGTAAAGCCAGACGATATGCTTAATATCAACCTGGCCAGTTCTGTAGTCTCCGCGGTCAGCTCTAACTATGACTTCTGTGTTCAACGTGAAGGCGGTTTATCTTCGGTTAAGCTACGTAATGGCAGTGTTCAGGTAAACCATAGCAGGGAAGGTTTATTCATTCTCAGTGAACCAGGTATAAAATTGCTAATCGATGAAAATGGGACGTTCGATTTGATAGCTTCAGATTCAGAGGGCTCAGCAATAACAACTGTTGTAGATAAGCAGATGATAAATGAGACCGAAAATGTTTCACAAAGTCAGCCAGCTACAACCCCTAAAACTGAAACAGGTCTTACTCGTGATGAACAAGCGGCAAGAGAAACAAACACTGCTCCCGCATCAAAAAAATTGAGCAAGCACTTTAACGTTTACTTGTTTTCTACACTTGATAAAGCTGTGGCTGAAAAGGTCAATCAGAGGTTTCATAAGGCCAATCTTGATTCTGTAATAACCATTGTTAACCAGAAAGGTATCAACCGATACCGTATCGCTGTACCAGGTTTTAAGTCACTAGAAGAAGCTCAGGTATTCTCCGAATCAGTGAAGGGGAAGCTGGGAATAACCAGCACCTGGATTGGTCAAGGCAAGGTTTTTGAGAAGTAAATTTCTGGGATACTAACAGGCCCTTAGTGCATGAGTATATATGATTCCAGTTATTCGCGAGGCAGGTTCAACTGACGTTCTCCAAGCCAGATAGCAAGCCTTTGCAGGGGGTGGCGATTGCCGCCGGGGCGCCAGGTTCGACGTAGTTTATTTTGATAGGCATCAAACTGTAAGCCCCAGGGGGCAGCCAGAACCTTGCCCCGGCCTAGCAGTAGCTTGAGGGCCTGAGTCGCGGCAATACCTGCGCACAGCTCACATCCCATTGAGGTGGACGGCCCTTTTTTAGCGATAAGGTCTATACGCTCAGGAAGTACAAGATAAGGTGAGTGTAGGCGGGCGGGAGCAAGCCCCACCAGAAAGCGTAGGTATTGCTGGTATTCCCCCTGTCCCTGCATTTGAAAATAGTTCTCGAAAGACATTTTCCCGGGAAGGAAGTTTAACAGTGCCGACCCCATTCCCAGCGGGGCGGCTGTTATGGCTGGTATGCCCAGCTCATAGCAGCTGGCAAATACTGCCCGCCTGGCCTTCAGAGCAAAAAAGTCGAGACCATCAATATAAATATCGCATTGCTGAACAAACTGTTGGGCCTGATCTGGCAATACTCCCTGAGGAAATGGCTTTATATCGACCTCAGGATTGATAGCGAGGGCTGCTTCTAGCAAACAATCGAGCTTTGCTCTACCAACCGTGTTCATGTTTGCACCTGCTTGCCGGTTGAAGTTTTCAACCTCAAATGTGTCGAAATCCGCAAGGTTAAAATGACCAATCCCCAGGCGTGTCAGGGTCAGCAGATGGCTACCTCCCACCCCACCCATGCCTGCGATAGCGACACGGGCATTGCGTAATCGCTGCTGCTCTGCTTCGCTGACCCAGCCAATGTTTCGAGAGAAGGCGGTATTGTAGTCAAACCTGGTCATTGATTTTCTGTTTCTGATGGTTTGTTTGAGGCTGTGGCCAGGGGTGATGCTTTAGAGCCGTGAGTATCAATGCGTAAAGCTCTTTTACATGGCTTTTCATTTGCGAGGTCAACTCGCTGCGAGGCAGTTCGAAAAGAGCACGTTGTCCATTGAGATCAAACGTATCGCTGATTTGATGGAAGCAGATTCCGTAGCGCTTCAAATGACGTTGCAGCCTTGGCTCCATCACGACCAGTACCAACTTCAGGTCGCAAAGATCAACCATGGCGATAGCTGAAAGGTAAAGACCAACTGCAATATAGGGGAAATTTTTCCGCTCATCCTCATTAAAAGGTGAGCTGTTTTTACTGGGCTCCAAAATGAAAGGTTTACCCTGCTCATTGGCTCTACGCCTAAAATGGACAGGTACAGCCAGACGCGAGATTTCTCCGATTTCAGTTGGAGAATGTCGCCTTAAATAAGCGCTATCGATCTTCTCGATGCTATGCTGTTGATAGGGGAGACTGGTATCGCGTTTTCCGGTTTGTGGTACCACTAAGCGAACGCAGCCTGCGATATTTCTGGTGCGCTTATGTTCAAGTAAGCATGGGTGAGCATAGCTGTCGTATTGGTCTGTTTCCAGCTGGCTGGAATTGAGTGGCTCCCAGCCTAACTCCTCCGCGTAGACCTTGTAGCGAATACTGTAACTAAAGCGTTTTTGATGATGGGAGGCAGCATAGCGGGGCATGAAGTATTGGGAAAAGTTATTCGCCAGATTCTCCATGTGTCGCTCCATAGTCTCTTCAATTACAGCAAGAGTAAACGTAACTCCTCTGCGTGACAAGAGAAAATAAAAAATCAATTGAGTTTAATAATCCTATTGATTAGATATCTCACCTATTTGCATAAACATCATAAAGCCAGCTACTCAGAGAAAATGAAAATCCTTTTCAGTTATATTGGCGCTAAGCATATGCTTTTTTCAAACTTTTAAAAAATGATGAGAAAGTAAGGAAAGTGGTTGCGTGTGAAACAAAGATAAGGTCCTCTTTTTTTAGGGAAGCTCTGAATAATTCATCCATGAATTCTCAGAGCGAGAGAAACGAAAAATGCGATTTTCACTTTTCTCTCAAAATCAAAGACTTGCAGTCATTGATCATGGAGGGACATCCCTGTGCGGCAGTAACCTCTGAAATTATCAGAGGTTACTTAGATAAGTAAGACCGCCATGGATGGAAGTACTGGAAATGCAGCAGGATTTTTCAGTGAAAGAGATTCGTACGCTTACCAGGTATTTACTACGGAGAAGAAAAAGCAATGCGTATGAAAAGCTAAAGATCATTGCTTACCTTTTAAAGATTACACCCCTCGCTCGTACAGTTCTTTAAGAGCAAAAGTAAAATCAATCAATTCTGACCCGAATGGCACTTACTTAAGGCTAACACGACGTCATCGCGAGGACGCCTATATGGATGTAGGTGTTAGGGCGAAGCAGGAAGTCAGAGCCGAGCTTGCGACGTGGCAATCTCTTTCAGCAGATGGCCTCCGCACTGTTTAGAGATCGCCGCGCGTAGTTTATGCCCTTTGGGTACTCGCGAAGACAATTTTTTGCTTAAGTAAGTGCCATTCAATTCTGACCCCAAATATTCTGAGGTGTCAGTGACCTGAAATTTTCGAATAATCGATTGTTGTTTACAATGAGACCTCTATCATACCCGCTATAATCACTAAAGCCAGGAGCTATCAAGTTGCACGCTGAACAACTAGAAATATTCGGATTTTTGTCTCATCACGCTCCGTTTGACATACTGTCTGACGAAGCGTTGAGCGAACTGGCGAGAAATGTCGAGGTTGCCTATTACCGGGCCAATACTGATATTCTGAATTTTTCCGACCCGGTGAATGATCTTTTTGTCATAAGAAAAGGCTCGGTGGAAACCTATCGCAGGACCGGAGAGCTCTTCAACCGCCTTTCCGAAGGGGACGTGTTTGGACAGATGGGATTGATGATGAATCAGCGTGCCCGCTTTCCGGTCAAGACCCTGGAGGATACCCTGGTCTATTGTATTCCAGTAGAACAGTTCAGGGATTACTGCGAGCGTTATGAAACTTTCGCTGATTATTTTGAGACTGGTAATAATTCCTTGTTACACAAAGCGGTCACCATCCAGTCCGATAGTAATGACCTGACAACGGTCAAGCTCAAGGAACTGATGAAACGGGATCTCATCACTCAGTCGACGGAAGCGTCGATCCGTCAGGTGGCCGAAACCATGACCGAGCACCACATCTCGTCGATTTTGCTGACGAACCCCAGCCGCCAGAGCGACGATCCTTCCGGGATCGACGGTATTGTGACCGACCGTGATCTTCGTGAACGTGTGCTGGCAACTGGTATGGATCCAGAAACACCTATTCACCGGGTGATGTCAGAGGTTTCCGTAACCCTCGATGACAATGCCTATGTTTTTGAAGCCATGCAGGCCATGCTGCGCAACAATATCCATCATCTACCGATACTTCGGCGCGGGAAACCGATTGGTATCCTGTCGCTTACCGATCTGGTTCGGCACGAGTCGCAGAGCAGTATCCTGATGGTTCGCAGTATATTCCAGATGAAAACCCTTGATGAACTCAAGGCTCATGCGGAAAAAATTCCAGCGGTTTTTGTGCGCATGGTGCGTGAAGATGCCAACTCGCACATGATTGGTAGTGCCATATCCGTGATCGGACGCAGCTTCAAACAACGCCTGCTGGAGATGGCCGAAGAGATATTAGGCCCACCTCCGGTACCCTACTGTTTTCTTGCCCTGGGCTCGATGGCGAGAGACGAACAATTGATGTACACCGATCAGGATAATGCACTGGTACTGGCCGACAGGTACAATGAATCGGAGCATGGGGACTATTTTGAAAAGCTGGCGAAGTTTGTCAGTGACGGACTCAACGAATGTGGCTACCCCTATTGTGACGGGAATGTGATGGCAACCAACCCTGAGTGGCGCAAAACGCGTAGCGGTTGGAAAGAACACTTCGCGAAATGGATTGATGATGCGAATCCCCAGGCCTTGCTCAATGGCAGTATTTTCTTTGATCTGGATGGCGTTTGGGGACGCAATCAATGGGCTGATGAACTGCGACAGTTCATTACACACCGCACCAAAAACAATCGGATTTTTCTTGCCAGCCTTGCGCGCAATGCGTTGAATCGCACGCCACCGTTGGGGTTTTTCAGGGATTTTGTCATGGAAAAGGATGGTCAGCATAAGGACTCCATCAATATCAAACGTCGTGGTACGGCCCCGCTGACCGATGTTATCCGGGTTCACGCACTGGCGGTTGGGGCAATGTCGAGTAACTCCTTCGAACGCCTCGATGATGTGATAGAAAGAGGCATTCTTCCAGATGCCAAAGGCACGGATTTGAGAGACGCACTGGAATATATTTCTATGGTCAGGATTCAACATCAGGCAAATCAGATCGAGCGCAATGAAGAGCCAGACAACAATATTCATCCCAGGCACCTGTCTAATTTTGACAGGCGTAATCTGAAGGAAGCATTCCAGGTGTTAAGTAATGCGCAGAACTTCCTCAAGTACCGCTATAACTCCAACATGCCGCTTAAATGATATGGTGATGACAATGCAGACCAGTTGTGAAACTATCGGCTCAGAGTACACTGGATCCTGGCCAGGACGCTACGATGACCTTAAGCTCAAATCTCGTGACCCGCGCTTACAGCAATTCTATGCCGGTGGCACGGTCACCCCGGAAACACCGATCGTCAACACACCATTAATTGCAATGGATTTTGAAACCACGGGGCTGGATGCAGATGCCAATGAAATCGTCAGCGTTGGCATTATTCCGTTTTCCATGCACAGAATTTACTGTCGGGAGTCGGCACACTGGCTGGTTAAGCCAAAACAGGCCCAGGCTCTGACTGAAGGGTCCGTAGTAATCCATAGCATTACTCACTCCGATATTAACGAAGCCCCCGACCTTGAGGCAATCCTCGAGGAGATGCTTTCCGCCATCACCGGACGAATAGTGGTTGTCCACTACAGACATATCGAACGAGAGTTCCTGGCCCGCGCCCTGTTAGATCGGCTGGGGGAGGTGATCGAGTTCCCGGTCATCGATACCATGGAGCTGGAAAGGCGGGTGCTTTGTAAAAGGAGAAAGTTAATCGATCGTCTACTGAAACGACCACTTGAGTCTCTACGTTTAGGTGATTGTCGTGACCGTTACAGATTACCGCATTATCAGGCGCATCATGCACTAACGGATGCATTGGCAACGGCTGAGCTGCTTCAGGCTCAACTCAATTATCACTATTCAGCTGAAACACCTATTAGTGATTTATGGTGTTAGGTTCTACCCATAAAAAAATCCGGCCATGATGGCCGGATTTTAATCCTGTCGAATTGACTGCTTGTTAGGCGTTTTGTGCCAACGGCGCCTCGCGCGGTTCAGTACTAAAGCCCATCAATAGACTGACACACATCAGCAACAATACGAAGGTGAATGGTAGTCCCGTTGATATGGCTCCGGCCTGCAGCGCCTGTATCGCTTCGGTTCCACCGATCCACAGTAATGCCGCCGCGATAGCACCCTCAACAGATGCCCAGAATATACGCTGGGGTACCGGAGCATCGATCTTGCCACCGGCAGTAATACTGTCGATAACTAGCGAACCAGAGTCTGAAGAGGTGATAAAGAAAACCAGCACCAGTACAACAGCGATTACGGAAAGCACAGAACTCATTGGTAGTTGATCAAGCATCTCGAACATAGCCATCGGTACATCGGTGAGCCCTTTTTCACCCAGCACACCAATTTTGTTCACCACCTGATCAATAGCAATGCCACCATAGATTGACATCCAAAGAACAGTTACAGTGGTAGGAATTAGCAATACCGCGATAATGAATTCACGTACTGTTCTGCCAGAAGAAACGCGTGCGATGAACATACCGACGAAAGGTGACCAGGAAATCCACCATGCCCAGTAAAATACAGTCCAGCCCTGGAACCAGGCTTCATCTGGACGACCATGTGGGTTACTCAATGGAATAATGTTTTCCAGGTAGGACATGAGAGTGGTAGGCACATTGCCCATCGCTACACTGAAGCCGATCAGAGCAATGGCAATTAATAATCCAAAGGCAATGATCATATTAACATTACTGAGCAATTTAACACCGCCTTCCAGACCGCGCACAACCGAGGTAATCGCCAGCCCGGTAACCGCGATGATGATGATAAGCTGCAATCCAATGCTGTTTTCTAGACCGAACACATGGTGCATACCGGCAGCAGCCTGCTGGGCACCGAGCCCCAGAGACGTTGCCAGACCGAATAGCGTGGCCAGCACAGCCAGAATATCGATGATATGGCCAGCCCATCCCCAGGTGCGATCCCCTAGAATGGGGTAGAAGACAGAACGAATGGAAAGAGGCATCCCTTTGTTGTAAGTAAAGAATGCGAGCGACAGTGCGACTACTGCATAAATAGCCCAGGGATGGAGCCCCCAGTGATACATCGTTGCGCCCATGGCCATTCTGGCAGCCTCAGGTGTATTAGCAGCAACATCCAGAGGTGTTTTGTACCATCCAGTCATATAGGCGACTGGTTCGGCAACCCCCCAGAACATCAGGCCGATACCCATACCGGCTGCGAATAACATCGAGAGCCACGAAATCGTCGAGTGTTCCGGTTTTGCATCGGCGCCGCCAAGACGGATTTTCCCGTAAGGAGAAAAAATCAATGCAATGCAAAATATGACGAAAATATTCGCTGACCACATGAACAGCGCATCAAAGGTGCCGATAATGTCCCATTTTAAGCCATCTAGTAGTTCCTTGGCTTTCGCGGGATCGCTCACCAATGTTGCGACCAGAAAAATCACTACCAGTCCTGCACTTACACCAAATACAGGATTGTGGATATCAAACCCCCATTTCTGTACATTATCCTGCCCGACCGAGTAATCCGTATTTTCTATATTGTATTTATCATTCTTCGAACTCATATACCACCCTATAGTTAAATTATAATTTAAGGTTAGAAGTAGCTGATTTAGTCATCACATTCTACTATCGACCTTATGTTACTTTTGTTACCTTAATTTTACCTTTTCTACCTTTTCTACCTACCAAAATAAAGATTTTATTTAATAAAAGTACCTAAGTCATTGAAGCTCATCACTCAGAACTAAGGCCATATATTGAGAACACAAACCGATGTGTTGACCTTTTGTATGCTATCGCTAGCCGGCCTAATGATCAACTTTTCTATGCAACCAAATTTCTCTTGCTTAACTTAATATCAACCAGGAAAATATAAAAACAGAATAGTTTATTATCGGATAGAGCATTAATACGAAGGGCGTCGATAGAAAAAGTCTCTCTCAGAGCGCATGGAGTCGCAATAAGGCAAGCTGTGAAACCAGAAAAAGATGCTATGAACTCAGAAATATTTTCTAAAATATTTCTGAGTTGTAAATAATAAATGGATAATCCAATAATTCTGGCCATGCTTGCCTCTTAAGGCAGTGGCCGAAGTTGATCTGTAAGATGAAAGACACGATATCTTCAACAACCGGGTGGAATAGGTGATAAAATCCTTCTATGAGGGTGCTATGGTGTTATGAGCTCAAGGACGAGAGAAGGTAGAATAAAAAACAGGGTAATAATCGGGTTAAATGTTTCTCTCTGTAGCCTTCGTGTGCTTGGTGGTGAAAAGGTTGTAGTTATTTAACTTTCACAATGATAAATCGGCCAGGAAAATGACTTATGCATCACATTTCCACACATCCAAAAACAAGATGTATGGGTATGTTGATCCAGGTATATATATCAGGGTTGCTAATGCTCTAAAAGCGTGCATACTCAAATTAGTTTAATATTGATCTTAACTGTATCAGTAGCCAGTAGATTGAGGTTTTTTTCTAAACCGATTGTTTTAATTATCCAGCTTAGGCATTCTGGAACTAGCCCATGTTTTCTTTTAATAACACTAGCAGGAAGCTGATTGAGGAAAAGGAAAAATCTTCCAAACTTAACACTCGACTGGACGAGCTTGAAAAAGCACTGCAGAGTCGAGAGCACGAAATGTCCCAGTTAAAGGCAGAGACTGAAAAACTTAATAAACAGCTCCTGCTTTCCAATGGCCTATTCGCAAATTTTCAACATTTTGGCCAAAGCCTGAGTTCCTTGCAGGGTACCTTGCAAGACTTATCCGGCATGTTGCTTACTGAAAAACAGACTGCTATTGATGCTGCTAACGAGTCGGTTTTAGCTAACGAAGGCACTGCTCAACTGGTAGAAAATCTGGCTGTGGTCAAGCTGACGGTTGGAGAAGCGGTTACCAATGTTGTGAATCTTAACGACCGTGTAAATGCTATTGATAATGTGGTTACGCTGATTAATGGCATTTCTCAACAAACCAATTTACTTGCTTTGAATGCAGCCATTGAAGCAGCACGTGCTGGTGAGCATGGGCGTGGGTTTGCAGTAGTGGCCGATGAAGTCAGAAGCCTGTCTGGCAGAACCAATTCGGCCACTGAGGAGATTTCTTCCGAGGTCAAAATGATTCAAACAGGTGCTGAAGAAACCACCGTGAAAATGAATCAGATGTCCGAAGAATCTGAAAGGCTTGCAGAGATTGGGCATAAGGCGGGGGATAGCATTCTCAGGTTGTTGGAACTGTCCAGGAAAATGGAGGGGACTGTCTCGGCCGGTGCATTACGTGGTTTTGTAGAATTAGCCAAGGTTGACCACCTGGTGTTTAAATTTAATATTTATCAGATATTAATGGGGCATAGTCGTGCATCTGCTGCTAGCCTGTCTAATCACACAAATTGCAGGCTTGGAAAATGGTATCTTGAAGGAGATGGTCGAAATTGTTTCTCTCACTTGCCTGGATATCGTGAAATGGATGACCCCCATAAAGATGTACACCAGCATGGATTGTTAGCGGTTGAACAGTATAATCAGGGTGATTACACCACAGCTTTATCTCATGTCAAGTTGATGGAAAGCGCTAGTTTGGCTGTGCTGGAAAACCTTGAAAAGATGGCTAAGGCCGGTGAGACTGAAAGTAATCAACTGTGGGCCAGTCAATAGTTGGTTGAGATTTAATCGTTGCACTGGTGACCTTGATAAGCGATACGAAAAGCTATCACTCAGGTAGCCATTTTGTACACTATCTAGCGGGTAAATACTTGCCTAAGAGGATGATAATTCTAATCGAATTGGACAGCAGGGAAGCTGTCCTTTTAATGCCTGTTTCAAAGAAATTCCGAGACGTAGCTGTTAAGCTTGGGCTTAAGAAAAGAGGGCCCTTATAAGGTAATTTGAAAACTCATAAAGAGTGTCAAAGATATCAATATCACTGCTTGTGAACAGGCAATGTCTTTGCTACATTTCACCTGTCATCAAGACATTTAAAATCAGCTGGCATACACAACCAACTCCGAGAAAACTCCATGGCTTTAAATACTACCCAACTACTCTACCGAGTTGTTGGGCAATTATCTCTACAGTACAAAAATAAGGACTTATCACTTTTCCTGGTCAGGCTGGGGGCTAATTTCAACGACTTACTGAAATTGTATGATCATCTGTATGGGCAGCATGAGAGTGTCGAGCAGCACTTAATCGAACTGATCCTGGCAATGGCAGAGATGTATCTGGAAAGATCCGATGAACTGCGAGATCTGGATGTGCAACGCGAACAGGATAAGGGCTGGTATATGAGCCCTAACTGGGTTGCCACCATGCTTTATGTCGATCGCTATGCTGAAAATTTGAAAGGCTTCCAGCAGAAAATCGATTACCTTGATGAGCTGGGTATCAACTATGTGCATTTGATGCCTTTACTTAAAATGCCCAGTGGTGCAAATGATGGTGGCTATGCGATTACCGACTACCGCAGCGTTGATGAGCGTTTTGGGTCTATGGATGACATTCGCGATATCGCCAAAATATTCCGCGCAAAAGATATGCTGCTAGAGCTTGATCTGGTGTTAAACCACAGCTCAGATGAACATGAATGGGTTAAAAAAGCGCTAGACGGGGAAAAAGAGTATCAGGATATGTATTACCTGTACGATGACCGTAGTATTCCCGACCTGTTTGAGAAAACCTTGCCCGAAGTTTTTCCAACCACTGCCCCTGGTAATTTCACTTACATTGAATCCCTCAATAAATGGGTGTTTACAACCTTTAATAACTTTCAGTGGGATTTGAATTACAGCAATCCTAAGGTCTTTACAGAAATGACCAAGATTCTGTTTCACCTGACCAATCAGGGGGTTGATATCCTGCGTCTGGATGCTGTCGCTTTTATGTGGAAGCGGCTGGGGACTGACTGTCAAAACCTTGAAGAGGCTCATTTACTGTTACAGATGTTCAAATGCTGCGCGAAGATAGTAGCTCCGGGTGTTCTGTTTAAAGCTGAAGCCATTGTTCAGCCCGATGAAATTGTCAAGTATCTCGGTGGAGGCAACGTAGACGAATGCGAGATTGCTTATAATGCCTCATTCATGGTGTATCTCTGGGATGCTATGGCTACTCAGAATAAACTGGTGATGGAACAGGGCCTGAGAAATATTCCGCGCCTGCCTGCGGGAACCACCTGGATAAATTATATTAGATGTCACGATGATATTGGTCTAGGTTACTCTGATGCGGATATTATGAATGCGGGCTTTAACCCATTTGATCATCGTCAGTTTATTATTTCTCACTATGTCGGAGAGTATCCTGGGAGTACTGGAACAGGTCAGCGCTTTATGTACAACCCGAAAACCCTTGATGCCCGCATTACAGGTTCCACCGCTTCTTTGCTGGGGCTGGAGAATGCACTGGAAAATAAAAACACTAATCAGGTAGATGCAGCGATTAGTAAAATTTTATTGATGCACGGAATGATCATGTCCATAGGGGGGATTCCTCTAGTCTATTATGGCGATGAGGTTGCCTGTGTTAATGATTATTCCTATCTTGAAGAAAAAGATAAAATGGATGATAGCCGCTGGCTCAATCGTCCCATCATAGACTGGAACAAGGTTGAGCTAAGGAAAAAGAACGGGAGCATAGAGCAGCGCGTATTTGATGGGCTTAAGAAAATGATAGCTCTGCGCAAAACCTTGCCAGAATTCAATAATGAAAATGACTATCTACTGGTTGATATTGATAATCCGAGCCTGTTTGCTTTTACCCGCCACAAGTCGTGGAATAGAACACTGGTTGTTGCCAATATGTCTCCAACTGTTCAATACCTGGCGCAGGCTGCGGCAGAGAAGAGTGGTTTTGTTAGCCATTTGTATGATATCTATGGTGAATCGGATTTCATACCTGCTTACGGTCAGTACGAGTTACAGCCTTATCAGTTTGTATGGCTTAAACAGCAATAAAGGTAGCAGAGTGTTGCTTAGCGCTGTAAGGCTTGTTTGATCGCCTGGTAGGATGCCTTCGGACTACGTTGCAGGGTTTTAAAATCCATATGTAGTAGTCCGAAGCGTAAATCATAGCCTTTGGTCCATTCATAATTATCCATCAAAGACCAGAAATAGTACCCTGCCAATGGTACGCCATCGCTAATCGCTTCACGTGCAACCTTGAGATGAGCATCAAGATAGTCAATACGGTCATTGTCATCGAGCCCACTAAATGAAGCCATCCCATTTTCGGTGATATAGATCGGTAAGTCTCTGGAATATTCTGCATGGGTACGGCGTAGAAAAAAAGCAAGCCCCTCGGGGTATATCTCCCAGTCCATCGCAGTTTTGGGAAGAGGGCCTTCGAGCTCAGCCAGGCTGGGCCAGGGGGTATCATCGAAAGCGATGTTTTTACGCGTATAATAATTAATGCCGACCCAGTCTACGGGTGCACTTATTACGTCAAAATCATCCTGCCAGCCATCAGGTAAATGGGGTTCCAGGCCTGCCAACACATCGGCAGGATATTCCCCACGTAGTGCGCCTGAAATAAAGAAACGGTTGTAGATACCATCGTACAGAGATGCCGCACGTTCCGCTTCGGGCGAATTATCGGCGGGGTTGGCATATTCCATATTAAACACAGCACCCAGGTTATTGATACCAAGGTTGCGCATGATCTGGATGGCTGTGCCATGAGCTAGCATGACATGGTGCATGGATTTCGCTGCGGCCCCTATATCGCACAGACCTGGAGCGTGATAGCCCATATAATGAGAAAGCCAGGTAACACACCAGGGCTCATTGATTGGCGCGACGCTAAACATGCGATCACCAATACGACCCATGATGGCCGTTGTGAAATCAGCAAACCAGTGAGCAATATCGCGGTTACACCAACCGCCTGATTCAGCAAGCGCTGAGGGTAATTCCCAGTGATACAGTGTGGCTGCTGGTTTGAGATTATGCTCCAGCATACTGTCTACAAGGCGGTCATAAAAATCCAGACCTTGCGGGTTGACAGTGCGCCCATCGGGCATGACGCGAGCCCAGCTGGTAGAAAATCTATAACTATCAAATCCCGCTTCACGCATGAGAGCGAAGTCTTCCGGGTAGCGATGATAATGGTCGCAGGCCAGCGCGCCATTTTCCTGCCGGTCTACCTTGCCTGGAATTCTGGAAAAGGTATCCCAGTGTGTTTCGCCTGCTTCGCCGAATTGATGGCCTTCGATTTGATAGGCTGATGTAGCTGCGCCAAAAAGAAAATCCTCAGGAAAATTACTACGCTTAAAAATCATCCGACTTTCCTGGAAACAGGGTTATATCTAAGGTATATGTAGCCATTAACTAAACGTTTGCTTAGACATAAAGCAGCGATTTTCCATCGGCGAACAAATGGACTTTAGAAGGATCAGCCGTCATACGCATACTGGTATTGCGAATATCGCGGTGTATACCCTGAAGCTTGGCGATGATAGGTGCTTCGTTTGCATCCTGACGGGAAAGATAAGCCTGGGTCAATTCGCCTAACACCTCGCTTATTGTCACTTTACCTTCAAAGGCGTAATTTTCAGAAGTGGTGGGTAGCATATCCTCAGGGCGAATACCTATATTAACCTTGCTACCTTTTAGCTCTGCCGCTGTAGGAACATTAGCACTGAACACGCCACCGCCATTAACCACCTTTACCTCGGTGACTTCACCGGTGTTGACTATTTCGCCGGGCAGAATATTCATCGCTGGTGAACCGATAAATTGAGCTACAAATTCATTTTCTGGTTTTTCGTATAATTCAAGAGGTGTGCCCACCTGTGAAATACCCTTATTCGCCAGCACAACAATGCGGGTCGCTAACGTCATCGCTTCTACCTGATCGTGGGTTACATAAACCATGGTTGAGTCGGGTAATTCTTCTTTGAGCTGTGCGATTTCAATGCGTGTTTTTACACGTAGTGCGGCGTCAAGGTTAGACAGTGGTTCATCGAACAGGAAGACCTTAGGATTACGTACGATGGAGCGACCGATAGCAACCCGTTGTCTCTGTCCACCGGACAATGCCTTGGGCAGTCGGTCCAGATACTCGGTAAGCTGAAGCTTTTCAGCGGCCATTTTAATAGCCTGATCAATCTCTTCAGGAGTTTTCCTGGCCAGCTTTAATGCGAAGGCCATGTTTTCACGTACTGTCATATGTGGGTAAAGCGCATAAGACTGGAATACCATAGCAATGCCGCGTTGAGCCGGTGGTACATCGTTCATACGTACACCATCTATGGTGAAGTCGCCGGAGGTGATCGTCTCGAGGCCAGCGATCATGCGTAGTAATGTAGATTTTCCACAGCCAGAAGGGCCTACGAAAACAACCAGTTCTCCAGTCTTAATTTCGAGATTAATTCCTTTCAGGACTTCGACATCACCACCGTAGATTTTATCAACATTACTCAAGTTTAAATCGGCCATTATTCGCTCCGTTATTTATAATTTGTTGGCAAGGCAGACCTGCCAGGGACCAAGATGTAATTCACCTGTATCAGGTGGGGCTGTGCTTGCTAGTTCGGCTCCAATCTGAGCCCAGTTGCCTTCGGGCATTTCGATACTGGCATTCGAGTCGCTCATATTAAAGGCACAAAAAATTTGCTGATTACCCAGGCTGCGAGTAAAACTAGCAATATTACCATGTGTGATTATGGGGCTTTGTTCCCCGTCAATAAGAACCGCGTGGGCCTTGCGAAATGCGATGGCATGTCGGTAATGATGTAGCACAGCTGCTGAGTCCAGTTGTTGTATATCGACACTCTTATTCAGGTGCTGGGACGCGACGGGTAACCAGCTTTTTGTGTTTGAGAACCCAGCATTGACGGCGGTTGAATCCCAAACCATTGGCGTGCGACAACCATCACGTCCCTTGAATTCTGGCCAGAAGGTTATTCCATAAGGGTCCTGTAAATCCTCAAAGCTGATTTCAGCCTCTTCCAGACCAAGCTCTTCGCCCTGATACAGACAGATACTACCGCGCAGACACATGATCAGAGTTGTATACATGCGCAGTGCTGCTGAGGATAGATTCCAGCGACTTTTGTGACGTTCTACGTCATGATTCGAATACGCCCAGCATACCCAGCCATCGGCAGCCTTTTCAGCATACTCAGCCATCACTGAAGCCAGGTGCGAAGCGCTTAGAGAATGACCGGACAATAGATCAAAGCCATAACACATATGTACATGATCATCACTGCGAGTGTAATCACCGAGGATTTTTATTCCATAGCGTGCATCACCCACTTCACCCATTAATGTGGTTGCCGGATACTCATTCATTAAGCTGCGTAAGCGGGCCAGGAAGGGAAGGTTCTCTGGTCGGTTCTTTGAATAGATATGATCCTGATAGTTATAAGGGTTTACTGAGGGTGCAATCGTCGAATTGCGTAGATGTACGGGCAGAGCCGGGTTGTCGCGCAATTGTTTGTCTGCAAAGTAGAAGTTGATGACATCCAGCCTGAAGCCATCCACACCTCTATCGAGCCAGAATCGACAAACGTCTAACAGGGTATCCTGTACCTCTGGGTTATGAAAATTGAGATCGGGTTGTTCAACCAGAAAATTATGCAGATAGTATTGTTGTCGGCGCGAGTCCCATTGCCAGGCAGGGCCGCCAAATACTGATAGCCAGTTATTTGGCGGTGTGCCATCTTCTTTTGGATCGGCCCACACGTACCAGTCAGCCCGAGGATTTGTCCTGTCAGCGCGGCTTTCGACAAACCAGGGGTGTTGGTCAGAGCTATGACTAAGCACCTGATCTATCAGCACTCTAAGCCCCAGTTCATGAGCTGTTTTCACCACTGCATCAAAATCAGCAAGCGTACCAAATACCGGGTCTATCCCTGTGAAGTCACTTACGTCATAACCAAAATCCTTCATTGGCGAGGTAAAGAAGGGAGAGATCCAGATAGCGTCTACACCCAGTGATGCGATATAGGGCAGGCGATTAACAATACCGGCTAAATCCCCGATGCCGTCACCGTTGCTATCCTGAAAACTGCGTGGATAGATTTGATAAATAATCGCACCACGCCACCACATGGGGTCATCGGCGATGTTAACTGCTGGTTGCGTCATAGTTACTTCACTGAGCCTGCAAGCAATCCGCGCACCAGATATTTTTGCATGGCGAAAAATACCATCAATGGCACCGCTATTGATACAAAGGCTGATGTGGCGAGGATTTCCCAGTTGCCACCACGTGTACCCAGCAGTTCGACAATATGTTTGGTCATTACCGTGGTTTCGCCCGTTGAATCAATTAAAAAGACCAGTGCTACCAGTAAATCATTCCAGGTCCACAGGAACTGGAAGATGGCAAATGAAGCCAGGGCAGGGAAGGACAGTGGAAGAATAATGCGGGTGAATATCTGAAAATCAGAAGCCCCATCCACCTTTGCATTCTCAATAATATCTCGTGGCAGACCCACCATGTAGTTACGCAATAGATAGATAGCTAGCGGCAGGCCGAATCCGGTATGTGCCATCCATGCACCTAGATAGCCCTTTCCGATACCGATATCATTGTGAAATTTAAGCAGGGGTATTAGCGCTAACTGTAGTGGCACTACCAGCAACCCCACTACCGCGGCGATGAGTAGGGCACGTCCGGGAAATTCCATCCAGGCCAGGGCGTAAGCGGCAAATGCAGCTATTAAAATGGGAATAATAGTGGCAGGTATAGTAACCGTGAGGGTATTAAAGAAAGCCTTGGCAATGCCTTCTTTATTAGACTTATCGAATAGAACGTTTTCATAATTCTTGAGTGTGAACTCTGGTGGTGTTTTGGCGGTCACGAAGATACGCACACCACGTTTGTTTTTGAAGGCCTTTTCACTTTGTATACGATAGTCACCGTTCGATTGGACGGTGACGGTTCCATTTTTCCTCAAATCAGCGGTATCACCAGGCTTAAAAGAGTCGATAGCGCGTGAGCTGATACCCCATACAGAGATTACTGCTTCACCGGCCTTATCAGCATCAAACAAATTACCTTCGATCACGTACAGACCATCTTTTTCTACCTGTTTATCTGCAGCATCGGCCCTCAGGGTCAGGTTGCTTTGTGACGCGACCATGGCCTTCCACCATCCGCTAGTGGCAATTTGATCCGATGTTCTAAATGATGAAACCAGTAGACCTACGGTTGGAAATAGCCAGACAAAGACCAGCAAAGCGAGTGAGATATGAACTGCCCAGGTCAGACTGGATTTAGTACCTGCAATATTGTCCATTAGCGCATCTCCTTACGAGCGTTATACACATTCCATACAAGAATTGGCGTCACCAGCAACATGATGATCATGGCACTTGCCGACCCCACTCCCCAGTCGTTGGCTCGAAATAATTTATCGTACATGTAATTGGCAAGCACCTGCGTCTCCCACTGCCCATTCGTCATTGCGAATACGATGTCAAAGATCTTCAGTACCACGATAGTTATCGTGGTCCAGACCACCACGATGGTCCCCATTATCTGTGGTACCTTTATTTTAAAGAAAACCTGGAATGAATTAGCACCATCTACGATGGCTGCTTCTATTGTCTCTTCAGGAATTCCGCGCAGCGCCGCTGACAGGATAACCATGGCGAAGCCGGTCTGTATCCAGATCAGTACGATCATTAAAAAGAAATTGTTCCAGAAGGGGATGGTTAACCAGGTGTTGGGTGCGTCACCGCCAAAAAATAGATACAGCGCATTCAGCACACCGATCTGATCCTGATCGATAGGACGGGTGTCATACACCAGTTTCCAGATAACGGCTGCACCAACAAAGGAGATAGCCATCGGCATGAAGATGATAGATTTTGCGATATTGCCCCAGCGTACGCGGTCTGAGAGTTGAGCCGCTAATAAGCCAAAAGCTGTCGACATGGCTGGAACCACTAGCAGCCAGACCAGATTGTTGCGCATGGCTTCCCAGAACTTGGGTTCACCAAACATTTGATTATAGTTAGCCAGACCAACAAATGCTGCCCCCCCATCAGGAAGTCGCTCGGTGAGTGATAATCGTAATGTTTCGACCACTGGATAGGCCAGGTAGAGTCCCAATGCTGCGAAAGCAGGAAACAGGAATAGCCAGGGGCGAATCATATTGGCGCGGGTAATATTTCTTCCGGCATTTGCTCCTGTGGCAGGAAACAGAACTTTATCGAGGAATAGATTTGAAAAATAGAAATAGCCAACGCAACCGCCGACTCCAATGATTATTGTTAGTAAACCTTGTAGTGCTGGGTGCATTGTCTTCTCCTATATACTGCCTGTTGGTAGTGAATAAATGGAAAAATAAACCAATCTTTACTTCAGGCTATTAAAATACTATATGTGCTTAAGCTCATCAAAATATATACCCGTAGACTCCTTTAGCTTCCTTTTCTTTGCCGCAGGAGTCTGCGGGTACCTTTGCATTAAAATGCGTAGTTAAAACGAATCTTAACACCTGAAACGTCTTCACCCGAAGAAGCCGCACCCGTTATTGATGCACCTTCTACGCCAAGTAAAGGCATGGTGTAAGCAACATAGGTACTGGTACCTGTATTAGTGCTATCATCTTCACTTAGAACGCCTATGCCGAAATTGCCCGCAGTATAGTTGACATTGGCAGAAGAACGATCCGTGCCATTATCATCAGCAGCTGCATAGCTG
>JBNKPX010000036.1:26381-31486 GCA_050295575.1 Gammaproteobacteria bacterium
ACATTGATATTGCCACCGATAGCATCAAAGTTTACGGTGATTGCACTACCTGAAATATCTGTATCGCCCATTTTAACATTTTCAAAACCTACAGACAGGCTATAGCCTTCAACACTATAGGTGATAGATGGACGAAAGCCATTGAAAGCCTTTTCTTTGTCGCCTAAAGTATTTGTGTCGTCATTATCGTAATCACCCCAGGCACTATCAAGTTCTACAGAGATAGAATCAGAAAAAGAGGTTGTAAAAGCGATACCATTACCACCAAGACGGCCTCTCAGTACGTTGCCCTGATAACCAGTCACTCCAGTAGATGCTACATAGGTATCCTTACCAAGAGGGAACAGATTATTGGCTTCAAAACGTCCTATCTGAACTGCCCACTTACTGCTGCCCATCTTAATCCAGGCATCATCAACCGATGGATCGCCGGATATATTCTGCATAGCTGAAGCCTTGGCTGAAACAAAATTATCGCCATTTTTGGTTTCACTGCTGACATTGATCTGTACACGACCAGATGTTGTATAAACGGATTCCTCTGACAGCATATCCAGTTCTAAGTCCGCGTCTATTTCAAGCGCGTGAGCTGCAGGGGAGATGATTGAGCAGCATAAGAGACCTGCCGATATAGCATGTAGATTTTTTTTCATTTGCACTTACCTAAATTAAGTTTTGATTAAGTGCGTTCTGTATTGAACGCCCGAAGCACAGTCTGATCGAGAATTTTCACAGCTAACATTGATGCTGCTCCCTTTACCCGAGCGAACTGCTGTTTTTAAACAGGCGGCTATGCCTGCAAAAAAATTGAATAATTAAGATCTGTAACTTACCGGATTATTTGGGTCTATCTTCGCAATGAATCCGATAAATGCCCGGCCCGAACATCGGGCCGGGTATTTTTTGTGTGTGAATCTATTTAAGGGCATCCCAGCTGTTTTGAATGGTTTTGGTAACGGTTGCTGCATCCTTACCTCCGGTATAATCCACCATGCCTGTCCAGAATGAACCCGCTCCAACGCCACCAGGCATCAGGTCAGATCCATCAAAACGAAAGGTGGTTGCACCCAGCAGTATTTCACCCATGCCGCGTAAGGTATCGTTTGCATACATATCGGTGTTTGCGCCTTTAAATGGAGTGAGAAAACCCCTCTGGGCCATCCATACCTCATGCGCAATCGGGGTTTTCAGGAACTCGATCAGGGCACGTGCAGCCTTGCTGTCTTTGGTGATGGCAAAGACAGTACCGGCGCCCAGTACGGGTTTACCCAGATTTTTACTGGCGTAAGCAGGGAAGTAAAAGAAATCTGCATCCTCTCCTACGACAGTGCCTTCAGGAAAAAATGATGGGATAAAAGATGCCTGGCGATGCATATAGCATTGCGGTGGTGAAGAGAACAAACCCTTGGGGCTGTCGCGAAAGTCGGTAGATGCAACTACAGAAGCACCACCAGCAACATAATCATCGTTGCGAGCAAAGTAACCAAACTCTTCAATGGCTGCTATAACGCGTTTGTCATTGAAAGGGATTTCATTCTTAACCCATTGGTCATATACCGATGGTGGTTGAGTGCGTAGCATCATATCTTCCACCCAGTCGGTTGCTGGCCAGCCGGTAGCACCACCAGAACCCAGACCGATACACCAGGGTGTGCCGCCATCGGCAACGATTTGATCGGTCAACGCCTTGAGTTCTTCCATGCTCTGTGGGATTTCATAACCCGCATCTTCAAAATTCTCAGGGCTATACCAGACTAGCGATTTGACATCGACCTTAAAGAAAAAGCCGTATAGATCTTTTTTCCCTTTAGAATCCTCATAGGTACCCAGATCTACCCATGATTGTCCCGCTGCGTAATTTTTTCTGACCCAGTCTGCTGTTTTGGAACCCAGAGGAACCAGGAAGCCACGCTTAGCCATATCGGCAGCAAGACCTGGTTGAGGAAAGATAGCGACATTAGGAGCGGATCCTGCTTCTGCGTCGATCATAATCTGTTGTTCGAAGCTGTCTGAACCGACGTACTTTACATCTGCGCCTGTCGCTTCAGAAAAGTAAGCTAGTACACTATCGATCAACTTCTGATCAGGCCCAAGCCAGGGGCCAAAAACAGTCAGCTGTTCGCCATTTAATTGTGTTTTCTTTAGAGACTCATAACTGGCCCAGTTAAAACCACCCTCGCCTGGTTTAAAAATCAGCTTTTCAGCTGCCTGAGCACCACTGGTCATCATTGTTAAAAATGCGAACGCAGCTGCGAATGCATGCTTTGCGCTAATCTTCATTTATTCCTCCGGGTGACATTCCCAATTAATAAAAATGTAGTTCATTTGTGTTTATACTTCTAGAAACGCTATCAAAGCGCTTTGGATAAAGTAGTATTAAATTTTTACTATAGGTTGTCAACTTAAAAAATAATTACGTTTTTACTTGATAGTTTGACTATGATAAGTTAACAAAAATAATCAAAGCGCTATGAAAGCCTGGTCTTTAAATAATGGCAACTATGACACTTAAAGAATTATCAGAAAAACTAGGGTTGTCTCAGACCACGGTTAGTCGTGCGCTCAATGGTTTCCCTGAGGTTAGCGAAAAGACCAGGGCTCGGGTATGGAGTGCAGCTAATAAATATAACTACAGACCCAATAAAAGAGCTAAGAGTCTTGCGACCGGCAAGACCAAAACCATCGGTCACATAATCCCTTTCATTTCAGAACGAGAAGTGATGAACCCCGTTTTTGCCGAGGTGATCGCAGGTGCCAGCCAGACCTACCATCAACATGGTTACGATCTGATGTTGTCGGTTGTCGATAGCGACGATATCGACTTCTACCAGAGTTACTTTGCTCGCGGCTCAGTGGATGGGGTGATCGTTCATCACCCCTGTAAGGATGACAGACGAATCGAAATTCTTAACAAGATTGGGGTGCCTTTCGTGTTCCATGGCCGAGTTTCGGATACAGCGTCAGATTACTCATGGATTGATATCGATAATGAGGCCGCCTTTTATCAGGCGACGAAACTCTTAATTGATCTTGGCCATCAGCGTATCGGTCTGATTAATGGCAATGAACAGCTTGATTTTTCCTGGTCGCGAAGAAAAGGGTATATGCAGGCTTTGGAAGAAAATAATATCCCTCTGGATCTTGAGATAATGAGCACCTCAGAGCTTACGCTGTTACATGGCCTCAATGCTGTCGGAACCATGCTTGCCTTACCCAATCCCCCGTCGGCATTCCTGGCGTCTTCGTATATTGTTGCTCTAGGGGTGAGTCGAGCCATTCGTGAAGCTAATCTAGTTGTGGGTAAGGATGTATCCATTGTTATTCATGATGACGAATTATCGTATTTTGATAACGGTGGAGAGGTCCCATTATTCACTGGTACTCGCTCTTCTTCGAGGATGGCCGGTATACAGGCCGCAAAGATGTTACTTGATATTATTGACGACCCATCCAGGGCACCAATGCACAAATTGTTGGAAGCTCCGCTGACTATTGGACGCTCAACTGGACCCTGTAAATCAAAATAAGGATTATCACTTAGTAATGAGGCGATTTTAAAAATCAACTTACTCAGTAGTCATCATATATTAACCAACTGAAGGATAGATCGATGAATAAAGATAGCAACAAAGAAGCTAATAATCAGGTCGTGAAAACCAGCAAGCCTGTGAACTCTTCGGAAATCACAGAATCTCCGTTGACTGCCATGGGTATTAATAATCCTTCAGAAATAGTTCGTTACTCGTTGAGGAGTGAAGGCGATAAAGATGAGTTAAAAATTTATTACCGACGTAGAAAAGGGTCACTGTTTCCTGTTAGTCGAAAATATAAATTCGGCCGCTCTTTAAATACGATCGTTACCGATAGTGGCAAACCTGAATATGCTGAAACCTATGATATATCGCCTTTCCTGTTAGAGGCCGTTGAGGAGTTAAATAAAATTGTTAAACCGTTAGAAAATTCTGTAGATGGCAAAAAGGAAATTCTGGATGAAATAGACCGCCTGGAAAAAACTTTTACCAGCAAACTGGATGACTTACGGGCTCAAATTGAGAAGCTATAGCCTGTGTATTTCTGGACTTTTCTTACCAACAAGGGCAATGCTTTAGCTCGATAACAAGGATTGCAAGCTGGCCAGGTGATCCATGCCTCTGGTTTTTTTCTGCTCAGGAGTCAGTTTTTCACTGCAATGTTCGGCACCTTCCAGTTCATCGGCGGGCATTTCACTGATGAATCGGCTGGGCTCACAGGTAATAACTTCTCCATATTTCTGCCGTGTTTGCGCATAGCTGATCGTGAGTACTTTTTCAGCGCGCGTGATACCGACATAGGCCAGTCGTCTTTCTTCTTCGACGCCGGCTTCATCCTGGCATTGAAAATGAGGAATACTGTCTTCTTCAAATCCCACCAGATAAACGTAGGGGAATTCCAGTCCTTTAGCCGCGTGAAAAGTCATCAGTTGCACACTCGGTGCCTTATCTTTTTCTTCACTGTTTTCAAGAATCGACATCAGGGTCAATTGTGTCACTATCGACTGCAGTGATGGATCATCCTGATTCTTTTGCATGTTGCCGATCCAACTGATGAGCTCTTCTACGTTTTCCATACGTGCATCAGCCTGTTTCTGTGAATTGCTGGTATTCCTTAGCCAGTCAGCATAATCCAGATCGCTGACCAGAATACGGGCCATAGCCATGGCATCAGTGCTCTCTGCCTGAATTCTTTTTTCCTGCAGCCAGTCGCTGAAGCGTTGTATGCTAACCCAGCCTTTACGCGAGAGTTTATCCTGCAGTCCCGCTTCGTGCATGATCGAGCTTAAGCTGCTATGCCGCCAGGCAGCATATTCACCCAATGCTTTTAAAGTAGTGGATCCTATCTCTCTTCTTGGGGTATTGATGATACGTAGTAAGGCCCGGTCATCTTCCGGGTTTGCGATAATGCGTAGATAGGCTGTAAGGTCTTTTATTTCGCTACGCTCAAAGAAAGCAGTGCCACCAGTAATCTGGTAGGGAACAGAGTTCTCGCGTAACACCTTTTCGTATAGACGTGATTGATGATTGCCACGATATAGAATGGCGAAGTTATCGTAGCTGTCGCGACTCTGG
>JBNKPX010000037.1:0-31258 GCA_050295575.1 Gammaproteobacteria bacterium
GACCGGTAATAAAGAGCAGGATAAAATGTATCATCATCATACTGGATACATTGGTAACCTGAAGTCTGTTAACCTGTCAAAGTTACGTGCGACTCATCCCGAGCGAATTCTGGAATCTGCTGTAAAAGGTATGTTGCCAAAGAATCCTCTAGGTCGAGCCATGTTTAAGAAACTTAAGGTGTATGCGGGTGAAAATCATAATCACTCTGCACAACAGCCTCAGATACTAGATATTTAAGAGAATCAGATATGTCTGCAGAACAATATTACGGAACAGGTCGTCGCAAAAGCTCAGCAGCTCGTGTGTATATGACTGAAGGTAGTGGAAATATTACCGTCAACAAAAAATCTATTGAAGATTACTTCGGGCGTGAAACTTCTCGTATGGTGGTTCGTCAGCCACTGGAAACGGTTGATCTGGTTTCAAAGTTTGATATTAATGTTAATGTTGCTGGTGGTGGTCCTAGTGGACAAGCTGGTGCTATTCGCCTTGGAATCACAAGAGCCCTGATGCAGTATGATGAAACATTCAGACCGGCATTAAGAAAAGAAGGGTTTGTAACTCGTGATGCCAGAGAAGTCGAACGTAAGAAAGTTGGTCTCAGAAAAGCTCGTAGAGCTACCCAGTTTTCCAAGCGTTAATCAGTTTTATCTGTATTTCTGGTTTAAAAGAACCTGCTTTTTAGCAGGTTTTTTTATGTCTGCGTGAAAGTTTTTATTTTGTTGATAAAGAGTCTAGTTAGGCGGTGTAAGGTTTTGTAATTAAAGATGATAGCTGGTTTTGCTTTCTTGACAGAAGCCGGGCTAGAGACTAATCTGAATTTAGAAGGCGAAAAAATAATAATAAAAATCCACAAATTCTCTTAAACAGGGTTAGTTTTTCCAATAAAAAGAAAGGTGTTTAATTGTCAAATGTAACTTCAGGTGTTTTTTTGAGCAAAGAAAATATGCGCCTTGGGGTACTTGTCGCTTTAGGACTTGTTGTGGGCTCTGCTGCTGCGGCACAATCAAATGATGATTATTTAAAGTCGCTGCAAGGTGAGGCTGAAAACATAACCATGGATAAGCAAACGGAGTTAGAAGCTATTCATGGCAAGATTTCAGCATCTGTTTCTGCCCAAGAGCAGATTCCCAATAGTTTAATTAGTGGTTTAAGCATAGAGCTGTTTGAAAAGGTCCTGAAGCAGAACTATATGGGGAGTTATCTGTTTTATAAGCGTCTTAACGATAGTCAGAAAGTCGAAGTGTATTCGTTTTATCAGGGAAATCCGGACCCGGATTCGGTGCGGGATAAAATTTTACAGGTCAGTAAAAAATAATGAAAAATAGAATGATAAAAGGGTTGTTCTTTGTTGTATCAATTGCCTCTGTGAGCAATGCTCAGGCTCTGGAAGTCAAACTTACCCCCGACAAAGAATTCGTTGAGGTTATCCATCAAAGCAAGCTCATTAAGATCGAACGGATTCAGGATCAGGAGCATACCCTTGAGGGTAGCTTTGCCAGGACATCACGAAAATGCCCGCCTTTCTGTATTCAGCCAATGTCTGCAGCTGAAGGGGTAGAAACGGTAGGTCAGCTGGAAATATTTGATTTCATGGAGCATGAAATGCTGGATGAAACCGGTGTACTTATTGATGCACGAACTCCTGCCTGGTGGAAGCGGGGCACCATTCCCGGTTCAGTAAATATTCCATTCACAGTATTTATGCTGGATAAAGATGATCCAGTGCTAATAGAGACTATGCGTGAATTAGGAGCAAAAAGACGCGATGACGTTAGTGATTTAACACGGAGTATAGAAAATCTGGGTTTGTTGGGTGGAAACCAGAAAAATGATGAATGGGATTTTACCGCTGCCAAGAAGTTGATGCTCTGGTGTAACGGTATGTGGTGTGGTCAATCCCCGCGTGCGATAAAGGGGTTGATAAAGTTAGGTTATCCGGCTGAAAAGTTATATTACTATCGAGGTGGCATGCAGGTCTGGCAGTCACTGGGCCTGACAGTTGTAATACCGGAAGTATAGATTGTTTTTTGCTAAAAAAGCCCCCGCTGGTCGGGGGCTTTTTTATTCAGGGTTTTATAGTTGTAATACCCTGGTCACCACCTAGTAACAGGACATCGGCTGGTCGATGAGCAAAAATACCGACAGTTACAACACCTGCAATCTGATTAATCAGCGTCTCCATGTTCAGCGGGTCTGTAATTTTCAAATTATGGACGTCGAGTATGTCGTTGCCATTATCGGTCACAAAGTTTTCCCGCCACACGGGTTGTCCGCCGAGCCGGGTCAATTCTCGGGCAACCAGGCTTCTGGCCATTGGGATAACTTCAACAGGCAGGGGAAATTCGCCAAGATGATCGACCAATTTGCTTTCGTCAGCAATGCAGACGAAGGTATCGCTGGCGGCAGCGACAATTTTCTCACGTGTGAGCGCGCCACCACCACCTTTGATCAGGTGTAGCTGTCGATTCGATTCATCTGCTCCATCCACATAAATAGAAAGTTGCCCGGTTGAATTTAAATCAATCACTGGAATGCCGTGTTGTTTCAGGCGTGCTGTTGAGGCTTCAGAGCTGGATACAGCAGCTTCGACTGCGCCTTTCATTTTTTCAGCCAGGGCATCTATAAAGTGGTTGACCGTAGAGCCGGTACCCACGCCGATTATCGTGCCTGGTATCACATACTCTAGAGCAGCCTGTGCGGCCATTTTCTTTTTAGTATCAGCGTCCATAAATTAATAACCTTATTATCAAAAACGGGAATAGTAACGATAGCGACAGGAAATGTCATCGCTAATCAGGGATTATGAGATAAGTTTTAAGTATCCTGTTCATGCTGAATCTTAAGACTACGGCTATTGCCTAATTACAGGTGTTTCCTGATAATGCCTGTTCGTTATTTGAGGTTAATCCATGACACCCGCTAAATTTCTCGAAAAAGTACTGACAGCCCGAGTCTATGATGTGGCCAATGAAACGCCGCTGGATCCTATGCCAGGGCTTTCATTGCGATTGAATAATGAGGTGTTGTTGAAAAGAGAAGATTTGCAGCCCGTTTTTTCATTTAAATTGCGTGGTGCATTTAATAAAGCCTATCAAATGAAGCGGCATAATCCGGATTTAAAGGGCGTGATCGCGGCTTCAGCAGGGAACCATGCTCAGGGTGTGGCGCTGGCTGCAGGCAAGTTAAATATGCAGGCTGTGATTGTTATGCCAGCTACTACCCCAACTATTAAGGTGAATGCGGTGAAATCACATGGTGCCAAAACGGTGCTATTTGGAGAAAATTTTGATGAAGCCTATAAGCATTCACTAGTATTAGCCAAGCAGGAAAATCTGTCATTTATTCATCCTTATGATGATATTGATGTGATGGCTGGTCAGGCGACTATTGCGCATGAAATTATTCGTCAGAACCCCGATAACATCGATGCGATTTTTGTGCCTGTAGGCGGAGGTGGATTGCTCGCCGGTATTGTTGGGTTCATAAAAGCCGTTAAGCCTTCCATCAAGGTAATAGGTGTGGAGCCTGAGGATGCTGCCTGCCTGTATGCCGCGATGAAAGCGAAGCGACGAGTGCGTCTGAAAGAGGTTGGCATATTTGCTGATGGTGTTGCAGTGCGTCAGATAGGTCAGAATACTTATAAGATGATCCGCAATCTGGTTGATGAAGTGATAACGGTTTCTACCGATCAAATCTGTGCGGCAATCAAGGATACCTATGATAATACTCGGGCAATCTGTGAGCCTGCGGGGGCGGTATCTCTGGCCGGGTTGAAAAAGTATGTAGAGCAGAAAAAGATAGCAGGTAAGACCCTGGTTGCTATCAATAGTGGTGCTAATATGAACTTTGATCGCTTGCGTCATGTTTCTGAGCGCGCTGAAATTGGTGAGCAGCGTGAAGCTTTGATAGCGGTAGAGATACCAGAGAAGCCAGGTAGTTTTAAGCAGTTTTGTAAGGTTATTGGAAAACGGCAGATTACCGAATTCAATTATCGCTATGCCGATGCAAAGCAGGCCCGGGTGTTTGCGGGTATTCAGTTATCCAGGGGCAACGAAGAAAAAGAGCAGATTATTAAACATTTGACGGACAGGAATTATCTGGTAGAGGATATGACAGATAACGAGGTTGCCAAACTGCATACGCGTTATATGGTTGGAGGTCATCCGGGTTCTGGAGTGGATAATGAGCTGCTTTACCGTTTTCAGTTCCCGGAAAAGCCGGGCGCGTTATTAAGGTTTCTCTCTGAGATTGGCAGGCGTTGGAATATCAGTCTTTTTCACTATAGAAATCATGGCGCAGACTATGGTCGTATTCTGATGGGTATACAGGTCGATAAGGCTGAGTATCAGGAATTCAGGCATTGCCTTGAGTCACTGGATTTTCCTTATTGGGATGAAAGTGATAACTCGGCCTATCGCTTATTCCTGCAATAGGGCATTCCACAGGTCAGGTGGATGGCTGAATAATCTCGTTTTCGGTGATGATGCAATCCATGCCTATGTCCCATTGATTGCTTATTAATCCCGGGTGCTCCTGTATGCTGTGGGCCACCCCTATAAGGATGGGTTTTGTATAGTGCCGACGAGCGCGTTTAAATGCAAGTGAGCGATCATAGTAGCCAGCCCCCATGCCTATTCTATTGCCGGATCTGTCGAAGGCTACTAAAGGCGTCAGGATGATGTCCAGTTCCCTGGAGTGCAGGGTCTCACCCCAGTGAGCTTTAGGTTCTACGATATCATATCGATTTTTGACCCAGGTGGTTTGCTCGGTTAATGGAGCAAAGCGTAAGTTCGGCTGAATGGGTTCGTAGAGTTTTGGAAGATAAATGCTATGCAGCAATTGCGATTCCATCCAGTTTGCTAAAGAAATCTCTCCCTGCACAGCCAGATAAGCGGCAATCTTGTGGCGCTTATAATTACCCAGGTAATGATTGATATTGTCAGCTAGATGCTGGGCGTTGGACTGCTGTTCAAGGTAAGAGAGGTTTTTACGTAGACGGCGATAATGTTGACGAATCTGATGAGGCTGCATATTTTATTATTAGAGAAAGAAAATACCAACCGCGATGCCGTCGCGGACTATCAACCTTGAACCAGAAGGTTCAGGTGGGGTAAGAGGGCATCCATCAGGCTTCCCGATAAATCTCGGGCATGCACACCAGTATGACACTGATCACCCCGAAGTTGATAATTAGGCTCAAGGATCTTATAGAAGCTAACTAACACCGCAGTTGGTTTAATAAACTATACGACACTTCTGAAATAATTGCACCGGCTATGTTGTAGATTTTTTTTATGACCCTGAGTGTCAAATTAAATTTTTAAAATTTGTGAGGCAGGCATATAAACAGAGTTGATCAAGAGGGTTAGATCTCAAGTTGACGGGCTTTCTGTAGGGCTTCAGAGATCTTGTTTTCCAGATTTTTCAGGCGCGGAGACAGGCTCTGGTCAAGTTTGTCGCCCTGCTGGCTGGAGTTTAAAAGCTCATGTGCAATGTTCAGTGCGGTTATTACGGCAATCCTTTCCGAGCCAATAATGCTTCCACTATCACGTACTTCGCGCATCTTGCTGTCCAGGTATTCAGCCGATGCCAGTAGTGCTGGCTGCTCACCAGATGGGCAGGCAATCTTGTATTCTTTATCCAGAATGGAGATATTAATCGCTAATGGCTTGCTCATGAATGTAATTCCAGAGATCTTAGGCGGGTGATCATCGCTTCGACGCGGTTGCGAGCTAACTCGGTTTTTTCTATCAGTTGGGATCGCTCAGACATCAGGCTGTCCTGCTGGTGGCGGAGGTTGCTGTTTTCCTGCTTTAGTTGGCTAACGGTATCAATCAGGGCGTCGATCTGATTTTCCAGTTTGAGCAGGTCTGATTCTGTATAAGCTTTATTGTCTGAATCCATGGCGCATTTTTGGTGATGAAAGATTAACTGTCAACAGCTGATTATAATCCAAAATCATCAGGATTCTGATTTATCATTAAACATAGCCCGTTCAGGCCTGGTGTTAATGAGAAAAGCACACCCGAGTGATAGAATGCGAAAATTATACGAACAAGTTGAATTTACACAATGTTAGATTTTGATCAGGTACAAAATAGTCTGCAGCAACTGGATGCAATGACCGATGCGGCTGAAGCGCATGGCACTTTATGTGGCTTGTTACTGGGAGGGAATGATTTTGCCCGATGGTTGGGGTTTACGCTGGAAAAGCTACCCGATCCGAATGACCTGCTGGCCAAAGAGTCGCTAGAAATACTACAGGAATTATTCGATCAGGCTAAGGTACAGTTGAATTCGGATGATATGTCATTCGAGTTGCTGCTGCCTGATGAGGATCAGGAGTTTGCCCTGCGCTTGCTGGGGTTGGCTAGCTGGTGTCAGGGCTTTCTTTATGGCCTGGCAGTAAATGGCGAGGACAGGTTGAATAATCTGTCGGAGCAGGGGCGTGAATGCATGGATGATCTGCTTCAGATCAGTCAATTGAGTCACGATGAAGAGGAAACGGATGATGCGGAAATGGTTTATACCGAGGTTGTCGAGCATGTTCGGTTGTCGGTGATCTTTATGAATGAAGAGATGAATCCCATTGTTGCGAACACACAGGTCCATTAGTAATGAATGCAAGTGAATTTAAGCGTAGACGAACGCAGTTAATGAAGATGATTGGTAAGGGGAATATCGCTATCGTATCTTCAGCCTCCTCTCAAGTGCGTAACCGAGATGTCGAGTACCCATTTCGTCAGGATAGTGATTTTCTGTATTTAACCGGTTTTAGCGAACCTGACGCAGTACTGGTACTGGTGCCTGGGCGTAAGCATGGGGAATACATCCTGTTTTGCCGTGAAAATGACCCGGAGCAGGAAACCTGGCACGGTCGTCGTGCAGGTCAGCAGGGTGCCATTGAGCTGTATGGTGCTGATGACTCTTTCCCCATTGATGATATCGACGACATTCTGCCGGGACTACTGGAGGAAAGAGAAAAGGTTTTTCAGGTGATGGGGCGTTATCCAGAGTTTGATGCACGGTTGATGGGGTGGGTGAATCAAATTAAGGAGCAATCGCGTTCCGGGGTGCATGTACCCTACGAATTTGTCTCGTTAGATCATTTATTACACGATATGCGTTTGTATAAGAGCCGGGCTGAACAATCCGCGATGAAAAAGGCTGCAAAAATTAGCGTTGCTGCTCATAAAAGGGCTATGCAAGCCTGTAAGCCCGGATTGTTTGAGTACAGTATCGAGGCGGAATATAACTATGAATTCAGTCGCAATGGAGCAGAGCATGCCTATCCACCGATAGTGGGTGGTGGGCGCAATGGCTGTATTTTGCATTACACCGAAAATACCGATGCCCTGAAAGATGGCGATCTATTGTTAATCGACGCCGGTTGTGAGGTGGAGGGTTATGCCTCCGATATCACACGTACCTTCCCGATCAACGGGAAGTTTTCGTCGGCGCAGAAAGAGCTTTATGAAATTGTTTTACAGGCGCAACAGGCTGCAATCAAAAAGGTAGTGCCGGGCAATCACTGGAATGATCCGCATAATGCTGCGGTACGTGTTATTACCAAAGGCCTGCTGGAGCTTAAGATACTCAAGGGTACTCTGCCAAAACTGTTGAAAGAACATGCTTGCCGACGTTTTTACATGCATCGCACAGGGCACTGGTTAGGGCTGGATGTGCATGATGTAGGGGATTACAAGTTGGGTGATCAATGGCGCTTGCTGGAGCCGGGCATGGTGCTGACCGTCGAACCGGGTGTCTATATCCCCGCCCACAGTAAAGGAGTGCATCGTAAATGGTGGGATATCGGTATTCGCATTGAAGATGATGTTCTGGTGACGTCAAAGGGGCATGAGGTACTAACCGCTGGGGTGCCAAGCAGTGTAAAGGATATTGAAGCATTGATGGCGAGTTAGGCATCTGAACTGGATGTAGTGGGGTTCTGACTGCTGAGTCCAGGCTCGGCAGTGTCACAAGCTGTAGCCAGAGGTCGATTTTTACACTTAACTGGCAGCAGGCCAATCAATGGCTAAAGGGATGCGTTTTATTGATTGGATATGCAGCTCACGGAGCGCATTCTCATGCTGGGCAGGGCGTAAACCTGGGTTTTGCAGGTGTGAATCTATTGAGAGGAATGTTTTTAGCGGGTGATCCGCTGTATCAGGCGAAGCGTCTAAGGAGTTTTGAGTGTCAGCGCAAGGCTGAAACAATGATGGCAACTCCTCTTTTTACCTCGTTAAAGCATGTTTATGCACTGCAAAATAGTTTTATCACACAGATCCGCAATGTGGGCATGTAAATTGTGGATAAAGTTCCTATCGTTAAGTCCAGGTTGATAGAAAGTGCTTTAAATAGCATGTCCTGAGGCTGTTTGTCATGGACAATATAGTCATCAACCGATATTCTTTTAGATTAGAGAATTTAAGAATAAATACTCATGCGAATTATACAGGGATTTACCTTTCTTTTTTTTGTTGTCCTGCTACCTGTAGCCGGGTATGCACAAACTGCTTATACGCCAATGCGTTTTACGGTTTCAAGCTTTACCGTTACAGGGAATAACCCAATAGGCGATAAAGCACAAAAAGTGCTGAACTCCTATCTGGGCGAACATTATGGGCTGGATGGATTATCTGCAGCGGCTGATGCTCTGGAGCAGGAAATTATTAAGCAGGGCTATAGCTTTCATCGTGTATCTCTGCCTCCCCAGCAATTAAGCACTGGTAGCGTTGAGTTGAATGTTGTCCATTTTACTATCGGGGCGGTCAATGTATCAGGCAATAAGTTCTTTAATGAGCAGAATATCCGCAGCTCTCTGCCTGAGTTAAGTGTCGGCACTACTCCCAATACCAAGGAATTATCGCGTTCTTTGAAGCTTGCCAATAATCATGCCTCTAAGAATATACTGCTTAGGTTCAGGGAAGGTGAAGAGGGTGATACTATTGACGCTGACTTAACCGTCAATGATCGTAACCCACAGATTTTTTTCGTAACTCTGGATAATACAGGTAGCAAAGATACCAAGGAATTCCGTAGTACGCTGGGTTATCAGAATGGCAATCTATTCAATCGCGATCATGCGATTACGGCAACCTTGACAGTCGCACCAGAAGATCCGGATGCCACCAAACAGTTTGGTCTGAACTACCACATCCCTCTATATGCTCATGGAGCGAACCTTGATTTTCTATTCTCCGATTCTGAAGTTAATTCTGGCGAGGTTGCAAGCGGATTGGCTATTACTGGAAAGGGTTCTGTGTTTGGCGTTAGTTATTCGCGCCCGATGCTAACTGATAGCAACTTCAATCATCAGTGGTCAATTGGGTTTCAAAATAAACTTTTCGAGAATGAGTTTGATTTTGGAGGGGATATATCCAATACGGATGTTGGGAGTTTTCCTTTAGAACTTGGTTATGGCTTTAGCTATGCGGCTAAATCAAGCTCCTTTAGTGGTAATTTTTACTATGATTTGAATATTGATTCAGGCCGGAACAATAGTGATGAGGATTATGAGCTGGTCCGCACAGACGCAAAAAATGACTGGACTGCGATGCGATATAACCTTGCTTATGATCTGATTTTCTCTAAAGACTGGCTCTTTCACGCGGGTTTAAGTGGGCAGAATAGCGGTGACTTACTGATTTCAGGTGAGCAATTTGGTGTGGGTGGTAGTTCTACGTTGCGTGGCTTCGAAGAACGTTCGGTAACTGGTGATAGTGGTTATCAGACTTCATTTGAAGTCTGGACACCAGCTTTTTCAAATGTTCGCTATCTGCTGTTTACCGACCAGGCTAAGATTAAATTAAACGATAGCGGCGATTACGATCTTTCATCCTACGGGGTTGGGTTACGTTGGAGCTGGAAACAACAGCTAAGCATCTCACTTGATTACGCTGTCATTAATGAAGGTGGTGGTCCTGATACGACGATCAACCAGGATGGTGACGACAAGGCCCACTTTAACTTGATCTACCGATTCTGAGGCTCGGCATGGATAGAGTAAGCATAATTCATCGTAGTTTAGTTTTCTCTTTTTTACTGATCCTGCAAGGTTCAGCGTTTGCCGCGACTGAAGTGGGTGAGGTGGCATATACGCGAGGTGTGTTAACGGGACAGGTAGGCAATGATACGCCCCAGATACTGGGCAAAGGCTGGCCGCTGTATAAAGGCGAAACCCTGAATACAGGGGCTAGCGGGTTTGCTGTGATCAAGCTGGAAGATGGTTCGCGTATGACACTAAGACCCAGTACAACGTTCAAGATTGAGGACGTAAATACCACCAAGGGTAGTGAAAGCGCTTTAATGAGCTTGATTCGAGGTGGATTTCGAGCCATAACCGGCCTTATCAGTAAGAGCCGCCCCTCTGCTTTTCGTGTACAAACTCGGGTAGCCACCATAGGTATACGCGGTACTGAATTTGATGCGCGACTGTGTGAAGGCGTGGAGTGTGAAGAGGAAAATCGTGCGTTGGATAAGACTCCGCAGAATGAATCCAAAGTCATCGGACGTATTGCCTTAATGCAGGGTAAGGCCAGTGCGCTGGGTGCAGATAATAAATCTCGTCCTTTATCGACTGGTGCTGCGGTCTACGAGCTTGATCAAATACAAACCGGAATTAAATCGTTTGCAGTACTGGCATTTAACGATAAAAGTCGCGTCACGATGAGCCCTTCTACAGCCTTTAAGATTGAAGAACATCACTATAAACCCGAGGTGCCGGAAGAGAATAATGCCTTCCTGAGATTTATCCGCGGTGGCTTACGCCTGATCACGGGCGCTATTGGGCGCTTGAATCAGCGCTCCTATCGAGTGGCAACACCCACTGCAACTATTGGAATCCGTGGTACAGGTTTTGATCTAGCCTGTGATGGTGACTGTGTGGATAACACAGCGCTACATGATCCTGTGAGTGAAACGGTGGTGGCCAAACTATTGCAATTCTTTTTGAAACCAGCTTATGCCTTAAGCGGAAATGGTATGTACGCCAGGGTGTGGAGTGGTGCCATAGAATTTCAGTTTGAAGGCGGCAAAATGCTGCTGGAAAATGGCAAGGCGGCATTTGTTAAAAATGGATTTAGTAAGCCGGTTGTTATCCCTAATTTTCCGATTCATCTTCGTTCGATGGGTAATGCGCCAAGACCTGATCGAATTACAGTCAGAGATGATCTGTTTAGTGGTTCAGATAGCCAGAAAATTGAACCGGGGCTATATGTCAATGTGCGCGACGGTGATGTTGCTGTTGAAGGTAACGATGGCAGTGTGATTAATCTGGGCAAGGGTGAAGCTGGTTTAGCAGGGCTTGCCGGTAAGACCATACGCCTGAACTTTGTGCCACCTTTCCAGAAGTTTGACAAGATTCCTGAGCCCTCACAGCTGTCTCCAAAAATGCAGAAAATGATTAATTTGTTTGGTACCGAAGGTCGTGATAAACAGGAGTTTGAATGCCGTCTGCAGTAATTTGCTACAGACCAGCGGAGTCAACATTATGAAATACAATACGCTAGCTTTTGCCATAAGTCTGATCCTCAGTAGTCAAGTGGCCAACGCCAATCCTGCGGGTGGGCAAGTTATTCACGGCTCGGCTACCTTTTCTAATCCTGCAGTAAATGTTTTAAATGTTACAAACAGTAATAATGCCATTATCAACTGGCAGTCGTTCAATATCGGCGCCGGACAAACCACTAATTTTATTCAACCCTCTGCTGCGAGTTCCGTATTAAATCGCGTGATATCCAATAACCCTAGTCAGTTGTTGGGTAATTTGAATTCAAATGGAAAGGTATTTCTGATTAACCAACATGGCATCCTCGTGGGAGCTGGTGCGCAAATCAATACAGCCGGTTTTTTCGGTTCCACATTGAATATTACAGATAGTGATTACCTGAATGGAAATCTAAAATTTGAAGGTGATAGCTCAGCTGGAATTAGCAATCAGGGCTATATCCATGCAGGTGATAACGGCAATATTGTTTTGATCGCAGCGAATATCGAAAACGGTGGCGTTATTGAAGTCGATAATGGAAATATCATACTGGCGGCTGGGCAATCGATTACCATCAGCAGTCTGGAGAATCCAGCCATACAGTTCGAAGTTACTGGAAGTGAAAACACAGTGACCAATCTGGGTAAGGTTTTAGCGAATCAGGGTAGTGCCAGCTTGTTTGCCGGTACCTTGAAGCATAGTGGCTCAATTCGTGCTGGAGGTCTGGTACAGAATGCCGATGGAAGTATCAGCCTGGTCGCCAAAGCTAGCAATCAGGTCAGTGGCAGCGTAGATGCCTCAGGTACCCAGGGTGGGTATGTCGAGATACTCGGCGATACAGTCAACATTGATGAGGGTGCGAATATCAATGCATCCGGAGATACGGCTGGTGGAGAGATTCTTATCGGTGGTGATCAGCAGGGGTTAAATCCCGAGATCCACAATGCAAGCTCAACCACGATAGCTGCCGGTGCCAGTGTCAATGCCGATGCCAATACGGCAGGAAATGGAGGCAAAGTCATTGTATTTGCTGAGAAAGATGTGCACGTACATGGCGACGTTTCTGCGCGTGGTGGTGCGCTTAGTGGTGATGGTGGTTTTATAGAAACCTCAGGGCTGTTAAGCCTGGATATTACATCGGTGCCGGATGCCTCGGCAGTTAATGGTAAGGCTGGTGAGTGGTTGATTGATCCGAATAATATAACTATTGGCCCGTCTACAGATTCTCTCATCACAGGTGATCCTGATTTTATTTCAACGGATGACAGTGCTTACTTGAGTGTCACAACTTTAAACGCAGCTCTCGACGCGGGCACAAATGTCACTGTTTCGACCGGAAACCCAGCTTCTATTTCGCAAGCAGGTGATATTACCATCCTGGCTGATATCGTCTCTTCATCGAGCAGCGCTGTTTCGCTTACGTTAAATGCACACAATGACATTATCTTTGATGCAGCTGCCGCTGGTAGTAATCTCGGTATCTCTGCAAAAGGCAGCGGTGCATTAAATCTTATATTGAACCCAAACATGGCTGATAGCTCAGGGCAGGTTAACTTTAAAACGCTTGGCTCAGTCGCAAGTTTTAATGTGTATCTTGCTACCAATGGTGGTAGCTTAACGGTAAATGGTGATACATCAATAACTGGGGGCGGTGCTCTAGAACTACAAAATACCAGCTGGGATGTGCAGCAGGGACATTCGGTCGATATGCAGTTTACAACACTAGATTTAGACGTCGATTCTGTGTTGACCAATGGCGGTGATATCAATATGGAGGATGCCAGTGTCACAGGTAGCGGGCAGTTTTTGAATAAAGGGAATATTAATCTTAATTCTAGCGTTACTACTTCTATCTCGACTATAGATACTCAGTTTATAGATTTCAAAAATCCAGGATGGATCGACATACAGGCTAACAATACGCTGACTTTAACTGGAGGAGTGCTTGAGCTCGGACCAGGTTCAGGTCTCAGTAGCTCTGGATGGGCTACGATAAACAGCAGTGTAACAGTGAATGGTGGCGTGATCGCTGGCGGAGATGAGTCAACAAGCCCTGGCACATTAACTATTAATGGTGATCTAGTATTTAATTCCGGGGGCTTATATTCTGTCCTCGCGGTACCAGAAGGCATGATGTCAAGTTCTGTGACTGCGGATACTGTTGCTATTAATGGCGGTGATTTGATTTTAAACTGGCAAGATAGTGCGGCTGTACTTGCTGCGGCTATTTCTACAAACACGGTATCGGTAGTTGGTTGCACGGGTACTAGTTGTTTGAGTGGGAGCTTTGATACCATTGTTGACCCTATTGCTACTACTTCAGCTGGCACTGTTGATTATGGAACAGTTTTTTCCGATACGGCTACTTATACAATTGGTAGCATAGATACCACTAATCTCTATCAATGGACGGGGTTAGCATCTACTTCCTGGAGTGACCCCGGTAACTGGACGGATCTTTCTACGGAGTTAACGGCGACGGTGGCGCCTGATTCAAGCACGGATGTATTTATTGATGGAACAATTACCCCGGTTGTTGATATCACCTCTACTGCTGCTGTTAGAGGAATTCAGGCGCATGGCCAGATCAATATCGGAGCTGGTGGTAGTCTGGATATAGCTGGCAATGCTTTCATACTTGAACCGACCGATGGTAGTGGTGGTTTAGCTATTTCTGCACCCGATGCCAAAGTGTCCAGAACGGGTACAGGCGTTTTATATAATTTGGGTGCAACACTTAAACTGGATCAGGGTACCCTGTCTGCTGACACTGTGAACTGGGGCTCGGTTCATACCAGTGCTACAAGCGCATTCCAGCTGGATGGCAATCTGGTGAATAATGCCCTGTTTGCGATAGATGCCACTGCTGGATCAAATGAGTTTACGGGGACCGGTTCTATCGACAATAAAGGCATCATGTCCTGGGCCGATGGTGCTCATCTAACCTTGAAGGATAATGTTACTTTATCTTCTAGCAGCATCTATGCACAGTTCCAGGGTTCAGGATTGTTAGTGCTCGATAATAATGCCAGCTTTGCGATTAACAATGCTCCTGCTATATATAGCAATACGATCAACTGGGAATTGGTCAGCGGTACTATTTCTGGCGTGGATAATCTAACTAGCTTGCCTGATCAGATTGACTGGTATGGTGGAACGATTTCGGGGACTAGTGCCGCAACCGCCACTTTATCCTCAGGCCAGGTTATGAATCTGTATGGTACTACCGATATGAATTTGTCGGGCGGGTTTATTCTCGAGAATCTCGGCACAATTAATTTTCTTTCCAGTGCTGGCGACTTACTCATTGATGGTGAGCTGGATAATAAATTTGACTTGAATATCAATAATTCGAGCAACACGGCCGGGTTCGGGGGAGGCACTCTTCTTAATGAAGGAACCATAAATAAGATTTCTAGCTATGACTTCGTTGCGGCGAACAGCCTGTTTAAATTAAATGGAGACCTGAATATCAGCAGTGGAAATTTTATACTACAGGGAGCTTCAAGTTTTGATCTGGGTTTTCTGAATATAGCTACAGGTGCATTTTTTACTGTAGATGCCGCGGGTGATCTTGTGTTTAATGCAGGGTTTGAGGGAATAACTGGTAATGGAAGATTTGCAGTCGGTAACGGCGGAAGACTGGATTTAAATTCTTTTACATCAACCTCTCATAATAAAGATTTTTCTTCACTGGCAGCAGTAGACTTTAATCTGGGGCAGGTTTTAAATGTTCAGGACATATTGCTGCCAGCTACTGTAAATATTTCTGCGGGTATTCTTCAGGGTAGTGGTATTCTTAGTATCCCTTCAGCTACGTCGGTAACTGTGAATGGAGGGGGATTCTCTGGGCTGGATTCAGTTAATACCTTGTCAGTAAGTAATCAGGGGACCATTAATGTGTCGCCAGGGCCGGCTTTAACTCTGCAAGATTCTAGTTTAAACATTACTTCAGGTGCGTTGAGCGGTTCTGGAGATATTGATGTTAGGTATGGGGCGAGCTTAATAGCTGATGGTACTGTGGATATCGCTCGAATTATATTGTCAGGTGGTACGTTAACGGCTAATAGTTTTACCTATGCTGGGAATATCAAATGGGACAGTGGCACTATTAATGGAGGTGGTAGCGGGTTGACTACCTCTGGGCAGGTGGATCTGATTGCTGGGGTGTTAAATACTAACTGGACTATAGCGCCAACTGGCACAGTCAAGTGGTTATCTCCAGATTATGCCGAACTTGAAATTAATAATGCGACCATTACCAATAAAGGGGAATTTAATATCGGTAGCTATGTCGATATAACTGCAGCGACCCGGGCAGCAAAGAATTTTTCACTTTCTACAAACGCTGCTTTTATCAATGAGGGGCTTTTGATTATCGATTCTGATGCCTTTCCTGATATACAGGGGCCTGATGAAATCGTTTTTGATCTTATATTCGAGAATGCCGGGGGCACTATCGCAATAAAATCAGGTACTTTTCGTATTGAGAGTGGAGGCGTTGCGCAGGATTTGCGGCTTGATGCAGGTGAATCTCTGCAGGGCTTTGGTACCTTTGATGGTAATGTTATCAATGTGGCTGGAACGGTTTCTCCCGGTAAGTCTGATGTGACCGCTGGTGTTTATAAAACAGGCACCCTGACTATTACGGGGGATTTTATTCAGCAAGTGGATGGGGATCTGGTGATAAAAATGGATTCAACGGCCAGTGGTCTGATACACGATAAATTGAATGTCGGCGGTGAATTGAATGCTGGTGGTGGAATCAAGTTTGCAGTAATTAATGGGAAAACACCGGTTGAATTAGCGTTGTTACTGGATCAAAGCTTTAAACCGATTTCCTATGCTAGATTTGCCAATCGATTCGACTCTGTGGCTATTCCTCCCGGTCTGAATTTCACATTTAGCAATACTGGTTTAATTACGATTACTTCTTCAAATCAGGATTTGATCAATATCTCCAACCAGCTTGAAACATTGTTCGATAATAAAGAGTTAGATCATCAACAAATGGTTAAGGCTATGCAGTTTATTGACAAGGCTGTTAGTATTGAAACTAATGATGAGGAAGATGATGAGAAGAAGCGCGCACCCAGATTGGTGTGCAGATAGTTCATCTATCCAGATGGCGTGTCGCTAATCAGCTACGCGGAAGGCCCTAACAAAAAGCCCTGTTTTCAGGGCTTTTATGTTTTCCGCTTATTGATCGCTTACTGCATGGGGTGACTTAGCTGCCGATCAGTGTAAAAATTACACTGGCTAATCTATATCAGCTTAATTTTGATCAACTGCATCAATTGATAGAAATGTTTATACTGCAGCATCGAAACTCACTCCAACAATAGGATAAAAAATGGCAGACAGCGGCAATACTGGGCTTAATAGAATTCTTAAGGCAACCGTTTATTCCTGGCAGGGGCTGAAGGCCTCGTATAAAAATGAAGAGGCATTTCGTCAGGAGCTTATGCTGGCTGTGGTACTGATCCCGCTTGGTCTTTATCTGGGAGAGGGGGGCGTTGAAAAGGTGTTGCTGATTGTTAGTGTGTTGCTGTTGCTGCTGGTTGAGGTATTAAATTCCGCCATAGAAGCCGTTGTTGACCGTTTTGGTGGTGAGCAGCATGAGCTATCAGGTCGTGCCAAAGATATGGGTTCAGCTGCGGTATTTATCGCGATTGGCATAGTTGTCGTTACCTGGGCGTTAGTATTGTTTCATCCAGATTGAACTAAAGTTTTTCCTGATTACCCCTAAAGCTCAACTTCATGTAACGCACTAAAAAATGACTCACCACAGAGTTCACGGAGGCCACAGAGAGAAATAATTAGCCAGGTTATTATTTTATTTTAATTGAATAGCCTTTTTTTCCCAGGAAACCTCCTGAAATTATAAAATAAACATATTAACCTCTGTGTGCTCTGCGCCCTCTGTGGCTAAATTCTAAATATTGAAATGGCTGAAGTTCAGGGCTGATCAAAAAGTTTTTTATCCTGTTGAAGATGAGAAACGCAATTGGATAAGGCATAATCAACGCTGTTAGATATTCTAAGAGAATTCCCTGTTAAATGATTGCATACCCTTCTATAGACCCCGTACTTCTGGAGCTTGGACCGCTTAAGATTCATTGGTATGGTCTGATGTATTTATGCGCTTTCGCCTCAGCCTGGTGGCTGGGTAAAAAGCGCGCAACGACCTCTGATGGCTTGATTTCACCTCAACAGGTGGATGATCTGATCTTCTATGGGGCTCTTGGTGTTGTGTTAGGTGGGCGTATTGGCTCGGTATTGTTCTATAACCTGGATAGCTTTCTCGCAAACCCGCTTTACCTGTTCAAGATCTGGCAGGGGGGGATGTCCTTTCATGGTGGTTTTCTGGGGGTGCTGGTCGCGATGGAGGTATACCGTCGCAAGCTGGGCTGCAGCTTTTTTCAACTGACTGATTTTATTGCGCCTCTGGTTCCTCTGGGGCTGGCGGCAGGACGGTTTGGAAACTTTATCAACGCAGAGCTATGGGGTGGCCCCTCCAGTCTGCCCTGGGCGATGAAGCTGCCCTGCGATAAATATCCAGCACAGTATTATTCAGATTTTGCCGGTGCTTTATGTTCGACGCCACGTCATCCCACTATGCTTTACGAAATGTTACTGGAAGGTTTTGTTTTGTTTGCAGTGTTGTGGATTTATACTGCCCGCCCGCGTCCTGTGATGGCGACTTCGGGATTGTTCTTACTGGGTTACGGCCTGTTTCGCTCACTGGTTGAAACGATTCGCTTACCAGATGCTAATATTGGTTATTTGATGGGGACGGACTGGTTAACTCGAGGTATGCAGTTATCGTTGCCTATGTTCATGGCCGGATTAATAATTTTCATACTAGCCTATAAAAGAAGGGCAAATTAATGCAGCAATATCTCGAACTCATGCGTCACGTACGCGATCATGGGGTAGAAAAAACAGACCGTACCGGTACTGGTACGCGTTCTGTATTCGGTTATCAGATGCGCTTTGATCTGGCCGAAGGTTTTCCGGTGGTCACCACCAAAAAATTGCACTTGCGCTCGATTATTCATGAGCTACTCTGGTTCCTTAAGGGCGACACCAATATCGATTACCTGAAACAGAATGGCGTCAGTATCTGGGATGAGTGGGCGGATGAAGCCGGTAATCTGGGGCCTGTATATGGCTCTCAATGGCGTTCATGGCCTGCGGCTGATGGTCGGCATATCGACCAGATTACTCAATTGATTGAACAGATTAAGACCAATCCAGATTCAAGGCGATTGATAGTGAGTGCGTGGAATGTGGGTGAACTGGAGAATATGGCGTTACCACCCTGTCATGCATTTTTCCAGTTTTATGTCGCTGACGGTAAGCTATCCTGTCAGTTATATCAGCGTAGTGCGGATATTTTTCTGGGGGTGCCGTTTAATATAGCCTCTTATGCCTTGCTGTTGATGATGGTTGCTCAGGTTTGTGATCTAAAAGTAGGTGAGTTTGTGCACACTCTGGGCGATGCCCACCTGTATTCCAATCATCTTGAGCAAACTAATTTACAGTTGTCACGTGATACATTTCCACTACCGGAAATGCGCCTCAATCCAGATGTTAAGGATATATTTGATTTTAAATACGATGATTTTGAGCTACAGGGGTATCAGTGCCATGAACATATCAAGGCGCCGGTAGCTGTTTGAAAACTCAGGAGAGTGTAATGAATAACATTCAGGTTGATGTACAAACTCATTATATTGAAGAACAGTCCAATCCAGAGCTGGATTATTATGTGTTTGCCTATACCATCACGATTATCAATAAGGGGGACCAGGCTGCGAAATTAATCAACAGGCACTGGATAATTATCGACTCCAACCAGAAGATACAGGAGGTTCGAGGAGAGGGTGTGGTAGGCGAACAACCCTATTTAAAACCAGGTGATCAGTTTGTGTATACCTCCGGAACCATGCTGGAAACTTCGATGGGAACCATGCGGGGTAGCTATGAAATGCGCACTGATGATGGCCTGTTATTCGATGCGACTGTCGATGAATTTGTTTTATCTACACCCAGAGTATTGCATTAGTGGCACTAAAACATAGCTATACATTACTGGCACCCATTTATGATGCCATGGTTGATAGTGCAACCAGACCAATGCGAAAGAAGAGTCTGCAACGTCTCAATCATCAGGCTAGCCCTGATACGCTCATCATTGGTATAGGTACCGGGCTGGACATACCCTTTCTCAACCCGGAAGCGAGTTACACGGGCATAGATATCACGCCTGCAATGTTAGCTAAAGCACGTAAGCGAGCTGCCCAACGAGATGATCTGGATCTCACGCTTCGACAGGCGGATGCAATGAAATTGCCGTTTGAAGATAATTCCTTTGATGCTGTGATCATGCATTTAATTCTCGCCATTGTTCCCGACTCTTTTAAGGCCCTGAGTGAAGCTAGCAGGATATTAAAACCGGGAGGGCAGATACTCATTTTTGATAAGTTCTTACGACCTGGGCAGCTTGCCTTAGGGCGTCGTTTAATCAATCCTCTGATTAGGCATCTGGCTACCAAAACCAATGTAGTATTTGAGCATTTACTGGATAAATGCAATCAGCTGACATTGGTGAGTGATAAACCTGCGCTGGCAAATGGCTGGTTTCGTTATATTGAATTAAAAAAATCAGCGGCTGCTGAATGAGGCTCTGATGGCTGTTTATGCGATTGGTGATGTGCAGGGTTGTTACAGCAGCTTAAAAAAGCTGCTTAAGGCGATAAATTATGATCAAAAATCGGATCAATTATGGTTCGTCGGGGATCTGGTTAATCGTGGGCCACAATCTCTGAAAACATTACGCTTTGTGCGCTCTCTGGGCGATAGCGCGGTCAGCGTGCTGGGTAATCATGATCTGCATTTACTGGCGCTCTATTATGGCCAGGCCAATGCTAAATCAAGTGATAGCCTGAAACAGGTTCTGGAGGCTGATGATTGCAAGGAATTGATGGAGTGGCTCCGCTTCCGGCCGCTTTTGCATTACGATATCGGACTAAATTTCGCTTTGGTGCATGCGGGAATTTACCCTGGCTGGAGTCTGACCCAGGCCCATGAGCGCGCACGAGAGGTTGAGCAGGCGATCCGAGGGGAGGGCATAGTCGATTTTCTAAGGCAAATGTATGGTGATCACCCCAAAATCTGGTCAGATCAACTCAGTGGAATGGAAAGGCTACGCTTTATTACTAATGTGTTTACCCGCATGCGTTACCTGAGAAATGATGGTGGCCTGGATCTTGAAACCAAAGGTGCGCCGCAAAAAGTTAAGTCTAGCGATGCCAACCCCTGGTTTGAGTTTAGTCAATCCGCCATCAAGCATAACCGAGTGGCTTTCGGGCACTGGTCTACCTTGCCAACCAATCAATATGGTAGTTGTTTTGCTATTGACAGTGGTTGCTTATGGGGGGGGCGCATTACCGCGCTACGTATTGATAAGAAAACCCCGCGCTGGTTTAGTCTTTCCTGTGAAAAATTATCCAGATCAGAAAGAAAATCATCGCCATAATTGATTGAGCGTATTCCTCCCAGGCAGGAATTAATGTATTTTGTCGACTTACAAAACCTTCTGGAGCTTTATTCCAGCTTAGTGGTGGTTAATTATCGGTTGTCATCTATCATATAAGCATACAATTTGGATTGAATAATCTATATGGCAATAAATCGACGCGATATTATTCAAATGCTACGTGATGAGAATGACTTGCTGAAGCAGCGTAATCAGCAGGTCAGTAAAAAACTCGCCCGGCATCAGCAGGCATTTCGTGTACTGGCAGAGCTGGATACCAGAGCGCTTTCAATGTGTAAAAGCCTGGACTTACCAGAACTGCTCAATGAATTACTTGCGATGGTTATGCATGCCTGCAATACCGAGAATGGTTCTTTATTACTCATTGATGAGAAAACCAGTGAGTTAGAGTTTGTGGCGGTAATTGGTGAATCGCATGATCACCTGCTTAATCATCGAATTTCTTTAGATACAGGGCTGGTCGGGCATGTGATAAAGACCCGGGAGCCATTGCTGGTAGAAGATGTTCATTCCTCAAAGCAATGGTCATCATCAATCGATGAGCGTCTCGATTTTCAAACATCTTCCCTGATGTGTACCCCTGTGATTATCGAAGACGAGATTGTTGGTGCGATTGAAGTAGTCAACCACGCACACGATGCCGCATTTGATTTCAATGACCTGAATATTCTGCATGTTGCAGGCAGGATGGCCGGCCAGGTGCTGGAATGCGTGCATAAATTAACGCTAAATATAGGAGAGCCATAATGATTCATTACTTAAGCAGAAATGCTCTGGTGTATGGTTTTTTTCTGCTGTTTATTTGTAGTTTGCCCTCGGTAAATGCGGAAGAAATTCATTATGAACTGGTAGCGTCTACACGCCAGGTTATGCGAGTTGGACCTAATCAAACTCTGGATAGCCTGGTGCAGCAGATATATGCGCACCAAAAGCCGCTCTGGCCGCAGATCAAACAAAAAATTGAGGAGTTAAATCCCAATGCGATTAACCGTTTTACAGGCCGATTGATCGTAGGGGCAAAGTTAAAACTGGTAACTATAAAAAAAATCCGTGAACTTGATGCGAGCAGTCAACTGCTTCAGGTAGGTAGCATCACTGGGATTAGGGGAGGGGTAATCGCAATAGATAAAAATGGCAGGGAGAGTGCGCTAAAGGAGAATTCTCTTGTATATGAAGGTGACAGGATAAAAACCTCCAAAGGTAGTACCGTTGCTATAAAAATGATTGATGGTGCCAGGATGTATTTAAAACCGGATAGTAGCGTACGTATCAGTGAATACGTGATGAAGTCAGCATTTGAAAAAGGTAGCCGCAGTGTTATCAATTTAATCAAGGGTGGCTTGCGTAAAATCACTGGTGCTATTGCCGCTAATCCCTTAAGTGTGTATCGGCTTAAGACCGGCGTTATGACAATAGGCGTGCGCGGTACTGATTTTGTCGTTATGCTTTGTAACGGCAATGACTGTCAACAGTCAGCAGGTAGCAACTCGGGCGATGCTCGATTGCATGTGGCAGTTCTGGATGGTGTGATTACCATGGAGGATGCAGAAGGTGCGCAGGGAGATTTGGCTTTGGGGCAGTATGCTATAGCAGACGGGGAAAAGGTGGTGATGGTGGATAATCAGGACCCCGTTCCAGGTCTGCTGACCGAGGAAGAATCAAAAATTTACCAGAATGCAAAACCACCAGAAGAGGAAAAAGGGTTCTGGCCCTGGCTATTGGGTGGTGCCCTGTTCGGGCTTGGAATATAACTAAGAGGTGAGTCGGATGAATTTTGCCAGTCTGTATAACTATTATGAAAATCTGGTTTTTGACTATATCAGTCGAAACCTGGTGGACAAATACCCGCAACAGGATGAAGAGTTTTTTCTTGATGTGGCCTGCTATTCACTAACTCGACTACCGTCAAGATATATCCGCCATCAAATTGATATGGTGTACTATCTGGCGCCTGGTGAGTTAGAAGAGATGGAGAAGAGGGTAGTTAAAACAGTTGATTCAGCGGCTGTTTTTATCAATGAAAGAAGTCAGAAAAATGCGGACAGCTAGCTTATAGCATTGCTGGGGGAGTGAAGTAGGTCCAGCTTAGGCAGCTATAGCCCCGGCCATTTCCAGTAGTTTCTTAATCGTATACTGCTTGTTTCCAATGACTACTGGCTGGTTAAGTTGAACATAACCTTCAGCAAAAGCGACCAGACGATTATTTTTTACCAGATAGGTGCCATTGGTAGATTCCAGATCTCTCAGGTAGATTTCACCGTTCATAATCTGAATCTCAGCATGCTGCTTGCTGACTGTTTTATCGTTCAGAAATATATGACCTTCTCTTCCAATGATATAGGTACGGCTTTCCATTTTATCTAGCTCCATAGCGCTCTCTCATTAAATGGGCAACCATTCTAGTAAATAGATGAAAATATGCCAAGCTCGTAGACCATTTATTTTCTCGAATATCTAATAAATGAGAATTCGTACCTGTTTTTTTCATCCGCGTGGTGGTCTTCGCGCCAGGTCTCCTGCCACTCACCAGGGTTGAATTCTGGAAACCAGGCATCGCCTTCAAAGCTTGAATGAATCCGAGTCAGGTACAGCTGTTGTGCTTTTTCCAGTGTCTGTTGATACAGGCTTGCGCCGCCAATTAACATGACTTCTGGCTGGCCAGCGGCAAGTTTCACTGCAGCATCAATACTTTGGCAGACATCGCAGCCATCTACCTGATAGTCCTGGTCTCGAGTAATGATAATATTTTGTCTGCCGGGCAGGGGGCGTCCAATGGATTCATAGGTCTTGCGCCCCATCAAAATAGGCTTGCCCATAGTGGTTTGTTTAAAAAAAGCCAGGTCAGCAGGCAGGTGCCAGGGTAGAGCGTTATTCTGTCCAATCAGCCGGTTCTGATCCATTGCGCAGATAATTGAAAGGGAAGTAGTCATGTTATTGATTCAGCATTGCTTGCGTCAGTTGTACGAAATCGTTCAGGGTTAGATTTTCTGCTCTAGCGGACGGATCTATACCTAAGCTACTTATTGTACTCCTGTCGATCAGATTTTTAAGTGAATTGTTGATAGTTTTTCGGCGTTGATTAAAAGCGGCTGAGACCACTTTTTCTAGCTCATCGACATCCACGTTAACAGGTAAATTGCTGTGGGGACGCAGGCGTATCACTGCGGAATCCACTCTGGGTGGTGGTGAGAAACAGCCGGGAGGCACATCAAACAGGTACTCACTTTCGCAGAAGTACTGCATCATTACTGTTAATTTGCCATATAGCTTGTTGTGCGGGTCGGCAATGATGCGCTGTGCAACCTCTTTTTGCAGCATGAAAACCATATCACTGATTAGTGAACTGGATTTCAATAGATGAAACATCAGTGGAGTGGAGATGTTATATGGAAGATTACCGACCATCCTGAATGGTGGATCTAATTCAAGTGTCGCCAGATCAAAATTCAGCACATCCTGATTCACCAGAGTCAACTCGCCTATGTCGACGGATTTGTGTTGTAGTATCGGTATCAGGTCTCGATCCAGTTCAATCGCGGTTAGCCTCTGACAGCGCTTTAACAGGGGGAGGGTGAGCGCGCCCTGCCCGGGCCCAATCTCGACTATGTTCTGTCCCGGCTGTGGGTTTAGTGCAGAGATGATTTTATGGATGATATTCTGATCGTGCAGAAAATGCTGACCAAAACGTTTACGTGCCTTATGTGTCATGACTGTTGCTGCAGGTGTTGACATTGGCTGATGGCCGAACGTATAGCGGCAAACAGGCTGTCTGGTCTGGCTTTTCCGGTTTCTGCCAGATGCAGGGCTGTGCCATGATCGACCGAGGTACGAATGATGGGCAATCCCAGAGTGGTATTGATGGCATGGTTAAACCCTGCATGTTTAAGCACCGGCAGACCCTGATCGTGGTACATGGCGAGTACGAGATCGGCATCTTTTAATGAATCAATGGTGAAGACTGTATCGGCAGGATAGGGGCCGCTGACATTGATACCAGCAGCCTGCATCTTTCCGATTAAAGGAATAATGATATCTATCTCTTCGTGGCCAAGATAACCATTCTCACCCGCATGAGGGTTTAATCCGCAGACCTTGATATGGGGGCGGGTTAAGCCAAAGCGGGTTTTCAGGTCATGATGGATGATGTTGATGATACTTTCCAGTTCATTGGCATTGATGGCATCGGCAACATCGCGCAATGGTAGATGTGTGGTTGCCAGAGCCACGCGTAAGCTATCAGTAGCCAGCATCATGACAGGCTTGGGAGCCTTGCATAATTCAGCCAGGTATTCGGTATGCCCACTAAATGGGATGCCTGCAATGTTGATGATGTCTTTCTGAATGGGCGCTGTCACCATCGCTTGATAGGTATTATTCAAGCAGCCATGGCAGGCATCGTCCAGGGTTTGTAGTACATAGCTGGCGTTTGCAGGGTCCAGCTCTCCAGCCACGGCTGGCTTATGTAAGGGGATATGCCTGATTTCCAGTGTGCCATTGGGAACGTCGCAGTGTGGATTAAAGGGTTGTAAGTGAATGCTATGGCCTGTTGATGCAGCGCGTGCGCGGATTAGTTGTTCATCACCTAGCACAACAAGCCTGGCATCAAATTCACTGGCGTGAATAGATGCCATTAATTCAGGGCCTATACCAGCAGGTTCACCGCTGGTAATTGCGATAATGGGCTTAGTTTGCATCGACGAGTTTTACGAATGCCTGATCTCTAAGACGACGCTGCCATAAATCCAGCACTTCCTTCTTTTTCTGCTCCTGCAACTGTGAGCGTATGGTGTTGCGTTTACTTTCTTCGGTTTCATCGACGGTTCTGCGTTCAAGTACCTGAACAATATGCCAGCCATAGGGTGAACGGAACACTTCACTGACTTCGTTGATAGCGCTGTCATCAACAACCTGCTGAAATTCTTTGACCATCTTGCCTGTTCCAAACCAGCCCAGATCGCCACCCAGCCCACCTGAGCCAGGGTCATCGGAATACTGTTTGGCCAGTTCTGCAAAGTCATCACCGTTAATGATGCGCTGGCGTATTTCTTCCAGTTTTTGCCTTGCCTGCTGTAAATTGGTGATCTCATCGGTTTTGATCAGGATATGACGCGCATGGGTTTGTTGAACCAGAACCTGTTCGCCATTGCGTTTTTCATCCAGCCTGATGATATGAAAGCCACTTGCACTGCGTATCACTTCACTGATGACGCCGACTTTCATTTTAGGCACGATGTTGGCAAACAGGCTGGGGATTTCAGCCAGTTTACGCCATCCCAGATCACCGCCTTGCAAGGCATTGCCACCGGCTGAAAATTCACTGGCCTGCTGGGCAAAATCTGCACCCTGCTCGATATTCTGTTTGATGGCTTCTATGCTTTCGCGTGCCTTGCTGACCTGGTCACTACTGGCGGCATCGGGCAGAGCAATCAGGATGTGGCTGAGTTTATATTCTTCAGCGTTATTGTTATCGCTATTGCGCGCGAGAAAGTCTTCGACTTCCTGATCTGATACCTCGACATTCTGCAGTGCGTACTGGTTTTTGATGTGATTAATGGCCAGTTCGTCTCGGATGTCCTGACGGAAGCGATTGTAATCTATACCCGATTTGAGCAATGCGCTACGAAATTGCGTCAGAGTCATTTGATTGCGCCGAGCCATCTTTTGCAGTGTTGAATTGAGCTGGGTGTCGGTAATAACAACGCCTCGGCTATTCGCCTGTTGCAGCAATATAGATTTGTTAACCATTAACTCCAGTACCTGGCGATTGAGAGAGACCTCGGGTGGAATCTTGCGCCCCTGAGCGACTAAATCCTTGCGGATTCGATCAACCTCCTTGCTTAACTCATAATTGGTTATGACATCGTCTTCTACGATGGCAATCGCTGCATCGATAAAGTTTGCTGCTGCAAAACTCGAACTAACCTGCATAAGCAGCAAAAGGAGTAATATTTTCGGAGTTAACTTCATAGGATTTCTAGAAACAAATTAGTCAGGGGTATAGCCAAGGATACCATCTTCAAGGATTGCACCGATATCTTTTCCTGCATTACTTAGGCCCTTGAAGGTGAATTGAACATAAACGCTATGATCGGTTTCGGTCAAAGCATCGTTCGATAAATCCTCGTATAGCAGATCAACACGCCAGCAACAGCTATCATATTCGAAGCCAAACAGGTTCTGTACCGGTCTATGCATACGGTTTGAATACTGGTGTTTGATATAACTGGTCCATCGATTGGTGATAGGGTAGACCATCGATAAGGTAGATTGTTCCAGAGAGTTTTTTCTAAAGTGGTGCTCCAGATTAAAAACCTGATTCCCGGAACGTCTACGTAATGAGAAATCATACAGCGGGTGTTCTTTTAGCTGTTGGTCATAGGCTGAGTTGAGTTGAAGACTCCACTCAGGAGCAGGTCTGTAGCTAAGGTTTGTCATCAGGTTGGATTTGCGCCGTTCGTCGACAGTCGAGCCCAGGCTAACCTCGCGATCTTTGGTATAAAAGGCCTGGGCGATACTGGCACTAAACCATTCGTTACCCTTTTCCCTGTCCAGTAGTCGGGTCGTGAGCCCAAAGCTAACCTGTTCTGTATCGCCAATGCGGTCGGCACCGGAAAACCGATTATTGACGAACAGGCTGCTATAGTTTTCAGCGATCAGGGAGCTGTCAAAATTGGGGATATCCGACTGTTCTTCGTGGGGGACGTACAGCAGATAAAGCCGTGGTTCCAGGGTTTGTAGGTCATCTGTACCAGCGTTACGCTCAAAGATAAGGCCGCTGTCGATACTCAATAAGGGGATGGAACGCTGAATCGAATTGACGTCATCGGTGTTGTTATCAAGTCGGTATTCAGTGAAGTCCAGCTGTAGAGCTGGATTGATATAATAATAATCGCCTTGCATCGGATAGCTGATGGTAGGCTTTATATGTACACGGTCTCCGGTAATGCTGTCATCCCGATCAAAGCGCACCAGTTCATTCTGCCAGTTTAGGTTCAGACTGAAAGCTTCCTGCGTCCTCATCCGGTCTATCGTCAGGCGTGGCAGGCGCCGGTAAGGGCGTGAGGCCGTGAGATCTATAGTTTGATATTCCTCGAATAGCAGCCGGGTATCCCAATCAGCGATAGTGCTGGAAAAGCTAATCGCGCTTTTTAGAAAGTCGACATAGGTAACCGATTCCAGCTGTTCGAAGTCTGTCAGAAATGCTTCATCCGATACCTTTTGATAGGTGATGGAAGTGTGTATGCCAAAGGGGGCATCCATTTCGTGCAGCCACTGCCGATACCAGCGCTCTGTTCCAGTAATCTCGTCATCCAGCCATGACAGCTGTAATTGCCCCTGATTATTTTGAAACAGATAACGGTTCTCGGTATTGATCTGTAGTGAACGCCTGCTATACGAAACCGGTGTGATAGTCATGTCGTAGTTTTCAGCCTGATTCCAGTAAATTGGTAGGGATATGGTCGTACCATGTTTCTCTGAATCAGAAATAGTGGGTGACAGTATCCCGCTCATACGCTGGTCACCAAGGGGGAACATCATCCAGGGGAAGTAAAATATCGGCATCGGGCCAATTTTTAATACGGCATTCGAAGCGGTACCCTGACGAGTATCCTTATTTAGCTCAAGTCTGCTGGCGCTTAATGACCAGTGATTGTCACCTGGATCGCAGGTAGTAAAACTCACATTGTTAAACTGGCTATGTAGTTCATCTGATTGCTCGATGTGTTCAGCCGAACCGCGCATATGATTATCAAACAGCTGGAAATCACTGTTTTCAAACAGGCCCTGTTTCAACTCATCGTTGAAAGATAAGGCATCGGTGGTGAGCTTTAGTAAATCGTCCGAGTAAAGAATATTGCCGCTAGCCTGTAAACGCTGTGGGTCTCGATAAAGCTCAAGTCTATCGGCATTAATCGACTCAGTATTACGTTTGAATTCAACCTGCCCGGTGAACAATAGATAATTCCTGCCCTGGCTGGTGAACTCGTCGGCGGTTATTTCGCTGACAAAGCTTGAATTATTACTGGCAGGATCAGGGGTGATCACCGGAACAGCGCACAGGCTCCAGTCCTCGGCCTGTGCAGAATTTAACGCCAGGCTCAGGCAGCAAAGTGTCAGGATTGATCGAAAGGTTGCGGGCAAGAGTAATCAGGGTGTCGAGTTAAAGGGCGGATTTTGTCATAGTCAGCAGCTTACAGCGAGTAGATAGTAGGTGCATATTGCTTAATCGAAGATGAATTAATCGCCACGGTTGAATAATTGACTACTGACAAATAGCAAAGTGGCGGCAACTACAATCGATGGACCGGCCGGGCTATCCCAAAACCATGAGGCGGTTAATCCTAATCCTACCGAGGCTACTCCAGTCAAGGCTGCTATTAGAGCCATCTGTTCGGGGGTCTGGCTAAAGCGTCGCGCGGCAGCTGCCGGAATGATTAGCATGGAGGTGATCAATAAAACACCCACGATCTTCATCGATATTGCAATAACCAGTGCAATCATTAGCATAAAAATCAGCTGTACTCTATTAACGGCAACCCCTTCCACCTGCGCTAGTTCCTGATGAACGGTCAGGGACAGCAAGGGGCACCATATCTTTATCAATAGGCCGAGTACAATCAGGCCTCCGGCCCATACCCAGAGTAAATCAGTTGGGGTAACCGCAAGAATATCACCAAACAGGTAGCCCATCAGGTCGACGCGCAGATCGTCCTGAGTAGCAATCACGACCAGCCCTATCGACAGGGTGCCATGCGAAAGAATGCCAAGTAATGTATCACTCGCCAGCAGGCGGCGATTTTGCAGGCCAAGCATTAGCATAGCGATGATGACAGCAACGCAAACGATGGCAAGATTGAGATTGATATCAAATAGAAACCCCAGTGCAACGCCCAGCAGGGCGGAATGTGCCAGCGTGTCACCAAAATAGGACATGCGTCGCCATACTACAAAACTGCCCAGCGGAGCGGCGACTATAGCGACTCCGCAACCGGCGAGGATGGCGCGCAATAGAAAATCATCCATGCGGAGAATCCTCGTCCAGCTCAATCACATTGCCATGGATATCGTGGGTATGATCGTGATGATGGGTATACAGGGCCAGGTTCTCACTCACAGGCGCTCCGAACAGCTCCAGATAGGCAGGGTGCTGACTGACACTCTCTGGATGACCGGCACAGCATAGATGTCGATTAATGCATAGCACCCGGTCGGTGGTTGCCATCACCAGATGCAGATCGTGAGATATCATCAAAATGCCGCAATGATAGCGTTTTCTCAGGCGCGCTATGAGGGCGTAAAGCTCAGACTGTCCAGTAACGTCTACGCCCTGAACCGGCTCATCCAGAACAAGCAGTTGCGGCTTTTTTATCAAAGCGCGAGCCAGTAATACTCTTTGAGTTTCACCTCCGGATAGCTTGATCATTGGGCTGTCCAGTAGATGTTGAATGCTTAGTTCCTGTACCAGACCCAGATAATGCTGTTTATCCTGTATACGACTAAGACTCAGAAAACGTGCGACCGTCAATGGCAGAGTCTCGGGTAGTTGCAGACGTTGTGGCATATAACCAATGGAGAGATCTGGCCTGCGCTGAACGTTTCCAGCTGTTGGCTTGATCAACCCCAGCATGACACGTACCAGAGTGGTTTTTCCTGCGCCATTGGGTCCAATCAGGGTAACGATTTCGTCCTCGCCAATCTCCAGATCGATGCCCTCCAGGATGTTGCGTTGGTTATAACTAACCTCTATCCCGCTGGCCTTGATAAGCCACGGTTTATCGCTCATTGCAGTCATCCTTGATGCAATAGTTAATTGGAAATAGCACTGGAATCATGATCGCTTAATGATAATAAAGTAGCAGCATTTAAACATAATGCAGAGAGGAGGGGTTATTCATGATTCGTTGTTAGGCAACTGGATATCGAGTTGCTCAGGTTTTGCATTAGCTCAAACCAGGCGTCTGGGCCTGCGGTCAGGGTGGCTCCCAGCGGGTCAAGCGAGCCAGTTTTCACCTGACTGCCTTCGCTTATAGTGTTAACAAGCTGTGAGCTGAACTGAGTTTCTTTAAATATGCAGGCTACATTAAGTGCTTTAATCCGCTTCTTTATTTTGCTGATGTGTCGGGCACCCGGTAGCCTGTCGGGGCTGAGGGCAACGGCAGCGATGGATTTTAGCTGGTAATGCCGTTCAAAATACTGGTAA